>JBDLIY010000049.1:0-13832 GCA_039714635.1 Planctomycetota bacterium | reverse complement strand
CCTCAGACGATGAGAGCTCGCACTTCACCGCCTCCGCCGCCGCGCGCAGCGCCTGGAGGACCTCGGCGTCCTCCCGGTGCTCCTCCGGCACGTCGGGGAGAAAGCGCTCCATCAGGGCCTGGTCGAGGTCGTCGCCGCCGAGGTGCGTGTCGCCGTTCGTACTGAGCACGTTGAAGACGCCGTCCTCGATGCGCAGGATCGAGATGTCGAACGTCCCGCCGCCGAGGTCGTACACGGCCACGATGCCGCCGTCGCGGTTCGTCGTCCCGTAGGCCAGCGCCGCCGCCGTCGGCTCGTTGACGATGCGGAGCACCTGCAGCCCGGCGATGAAGCCCGCCGCCTTCGTGGCCTGGCGCTGGGCGTCGTTGAAGTAGGCCGGCACGGTGATGACCGCCTGGCCGATCTCCTCTCCCAGCGCGGCCTCGGCGCGGCGCTTCAGCTCGCGCAGGATGAACGCGGAGAGCTCCTGCGGGGTGTAGTCGCGGTCGAAGAGGCGGACCTTCACCGGGCCGTTGCCGCCGTCGGAGACGAGGAACGGCAGCAGGTGCAGCTCGTTCCGCACGTCGTCGAAGCTGCGCCCCATGAACCGCTTCACGGAGAAGACGGTGCGGTCGTGGGCCTCGACCTTGCGGCCGTGGGCGAGGTCCCCCACCAGCATCACGTCCTTCTCCCCGATGGAGATCACGGACGGAACGAGGCGGACGCCGCGCTCGTCTTCGATGACCGTTGGCGTGCCGTCCTTCATGACGGCGACGAGGCTGTTCGTGGTGCCGAGATCGATCCCGATGACTGGCGGCATTCTCTTCTCCCGCGGGGGACTTCCGGCCTAGCGGGCCGGCCCGGCCTCGGCCACGAGGCCGGCGACGAAGCGCCGGCGGTCGAGCGCCTTCCGGAGCCGGTCGAGCACGGCCGCGTCCGCCGCTTCGTCATACTCCGCATAGAGTCGGTCGAGCGAGGATTCCGCCTCTGCCAGATGGCTTTTCGCCTTCGCCCGCGCGGCCTCCGCGTCGCCCTCCATCATGGATTCGCGGAGCGTGAAGACTTCTTCCAGGAGGTCCGGCGGGCACTTCGCCTCCCCCTCGGGCCGCTCGACGCCCTCGAGCTCGAGCAGGTACTCGGCGCGGGCGATCCGGTCCTTCAGGACGCGGTAGGCGTCGTTCACGCGGGCCGACTTCCGCTGGACGTCGCCGAGGGCGGCCGCGTCGGCAGAGGTGTTGCGGTCGGGGTGGACCTCGCGGGAGAGTTCGAGGAACTTCGCCGTGAGGGACTTCGCGTCGATTCCCAGCCGCCGGGGCAGATCGAAGACCTCGAAGTGATCCATGGCGGGGTTCAGTCGTCCTGCGACTCACCGCCGTCGTCGCCGTCACCCTTCCGGGCCTTGTAGTCGTCGATGGCGGCGCGGATGGCGTCCTCGGCGAGGACGGAGCAGTGGATCTTCACCGGCGGGAGCGCGAGCTCCGCAACGATGTCGGTGTTCTTGATCTCGAGGGCCTCGTCGACCGACTTCCCCTTCACCCACTCGGTGGCGAGAGAGGAGGAGGCGATGGCGGAGCCGCAGCCGAAAGTCTTGAACTTCGCGTCCTCGATCATGCCGTCGTCGCTGATCTTCAGCTGGAGCTTCATGACGTCGCCGCACTCGGGGGCGCCGACGAGCCCGGTCCCGACGTCCTCGTCGTCCTTGTCGAAGGAGCCGACGTTGCGCGGGTTCTGGTAGTGGTCGAGGACTTTCTCGGAATATGCCATCGGGGGACTCCTGTTCGGCTATTCGCCGGGCCACTCCACCTTCGAGATGTCGATGCCTTCCTGCGCCATCTCCCACAGCGGGCTGAGTTCCCTCAGACGGGAGACGACCTCCACGAGACGGCGGACGCTGTAGTCGACCTCCTCGTCCGTCGTGAACCGGCCCAGTCCGAACCGGATGGAGGTGTGCGCCAGCTCGTCGCCGACGCCGAGCGACTTCAGCACGTAGGAAGGCTCCAGCGACGCCGAAGTGCAGGCGGAGCCGGAGGAGACGGCGATGTCGTTGATCCCCATGAGGAGCGACTCGCCCTCCACGTAGGAGAAGGAGATGTTCAGGTTGTTGGGGAGCCGATGCTCCTCGCTGCCGTTCACGTAGCACTCCGGCAGCGCGTCCATGATCTCCTTCTGCAGCCGGTCGCGCATCGCGCGGACCTTCTCGATCTCGCCGCTCGCGAGGTCGTCGACGGCCAGCTCCGCGGCCTTTCCGAAGCCGACGATCAGCGGCACGGCCAGCGTCCCGGAGCGGTTCCCCCGCTCGTGGCCGCCGCCGTGCATCTGGATCGCCAGGCGGACCCGGGGGTTGCGGCGACGGACGTAGATCGCGCCGATGCCCTTGGGCCCGTAGATCTTGTGGCCGGAGATCGACATCAGGTGGATGTTCTGCTTCGTGACGTCGATCGGGATCTTGCCGACCGCCTGCGCGGCGTCGGTGTGGAAGATGATCCCCTTCTCGCGAGCGATCGCGCCGATCTGTTCGATCGGCTGGACGACGCCGATCTCGTTGTTCGCGGCCATGATCGAGATGAGGATCGTCTCGTCGGTGATCGCGTTCCGGAGGTCGTCGAGGTCGATCAGGCCGTTCTTGTCGACGCCGAGCCAGGTCACCTTCGTGCCCCTCGACTCGAGGTACTTCGCGGTGTCGATGATCGCCTTGTGCTCGGTGGGCAGCGTGATGATGTGGTTGCCCTTGTCGGCGTACATCTCGACGACGCCCTTGAGAGCGAGGTTATCGGACTCCGTGGCGCCGCTCGTGAAGACGATCTCGCGGGCCGACGCGCCGATCGCCGCGGCGACCTGCTCGCGCGCCCGCTCGACGGCCTCTTCGGCCTCCCAGCCGAACTCGTGGCTGCGGCTGGCGGCGTTCCCGAACTTGTCGAAGAAGTACGGCACCATCGCCTCGACGACCCGCGGATCGCACGGGGTCGTGGCGTGGTTGTCCATGTAAACCCGGCGCCGTTCGTCGTTTGCGCTCGTTCTGGACGCCTCGGTGGCAGGCTGCGAAGTCATTCCCGGTTCCCTCTGGCGGGGGCCCCCCCGCGAAAACCATACATTTCAGTATATATTTAGCCCATCGGGTCCGGGTTCCCAAAGAATCGGGGAACAAAGAAAGAGCAGAATGGGGCCGATCAGAGCGCCGCGAGGGCGTCGCGGGCGAGTTCTTCCAGCGTCCGGACGTCGACTTCCCCGTCGACGAGGAGGAAGACCGGCGAGGGGTCGCCGTCGAGGGCGACGAGATCGTCACGGAGGTCCGTGAGGCCGAGGCGACCGGTCGCCCAGGCGGCGGTGCCGCGGACTTCCGGCGCCTCGTGGGAGAGGAACGGGCGGATCAGCGCGACGAGGTCGGGGCCACCGAACGGCGCGTCGGGGCCGAGACGACCGAGCGCCCAGAGGGAGCCGGTGTCCAGCACTTCGTGCCCGAGGTAGACGTCCTCGTGGGAGAGGTAGGCCGGGTAGAGCGAGGCAAAGCCGATTCTCAGGTCCGGGATGCGCGCCAGGATCTCCGCCATCGCCTCCGGCGCCCCCCAGCCCGTCGCGCCCGATTCGTCGTTCAGACTCCAGGCGAGTCTCCGGACGAGATCCCGCACGTTCTCGGACGATTCGGGCCACCTCGCCTCGGCCCAGTCACCCAGTTCCTGGACGGCGGCCCAGCGGACGGGCGCGGACGGATCGTAGAGGTCACGGAGGATCTTCCGCGTGCTGCGGGTGGAACGGCGGCCCGGACTCACTTCAACTCCATTTTCGCTTCGGGAAAGGGGCGATCCTGCCACGAAACCAGCCGGCGCGAGAGTTATTCGGCGGAGTCCGTGCCGATGCCCGGGAGCCCCGGTTTGCGTTACGCTGTGGGCATGAGCGACGAGGAGAGGAAGCCCTACCGGGCCATCGAGAAGAACGGGATGTGGTCGGTGGTGGACGGTGCCGGTCGCACGGCCGCCGCGTGCGGCGGCGAGCCGAACGCCCGCCACTACGAGACGCTGCTGAACGAGGCCCACGACCGCGGGTACCGAGCGGGGTACCGGGCGGCGAAGAACGCGTGATCGCTCCTGGGAAAACGGTTTCCCGCGGGAAAACGAAATCGGCGGTTTCGACCGCGCCTGAACCAGTTCCCCGGTCACCCTTGCCTGTGGACGCCCTCCCCGTAGGATAGACGAACCCATAAAATCAAGAGGGACTTCCATGCCGACCTTCTCCGGCCTGCAGCGCCTGGTTCTTCTCCTTCGCTCGAACTGGCTCTCCGCGGCCGGGGCGGTCCTCACGACGTTCGCCTTCCTCGGGTTCGCCTCGACGCTCCTCCTCAGCAGCGTGGGGACGTTCGGCGGGCCCTACCTGGGCCTGGTCACCTTCCTCTTCTTCCCGTCCCTCTTCGTCGTCGGGCTCCTCCTGATCCCGCTCGGGCTGATCCTCTTCCGGAAGCGGGTGCGGGGGCGGATGGACGAGCTCAGGGACCGGCCCCTCCGGCTCGTCCGGGCCGTCCTGATCCTCACCCTGGTCAACATCGTCCTCGTCGCCACCGCCGGCTTCCAGGGCATTCACTACATGGACTCCGCGGAGTTCTGCGGCCTCGTCTGCCACTCCGTGATGGAGCCGCAGTACAACGCCTACCTCGAGTCCCCCCACGCAAGGGTCCGCTGCGTGGAGTGCCACATCGGTCCCGGCGCTTCCTGGTTCGTCAAGTCCAAGCTCGACGGCGCGCGCCAGGTCCTCGCCGTGGCCTTCGACACGTACGAACGGCCGATCCCCACCCCGGTCACGTCCCTCCGCCCCGCCCGGGAGACCTGCGAGCAGTGCCACTGGCCGGACCGGCACTCGGGCGACCGGGTCGTCGTCCGGCGGCACTTCCGCGAGGACCGGGAGAACACGCCCTGGACGAACGTCCTCCTGATGAAGACCGGCGGCCGGCGGCCGGACGGGCGGGTCACGGGCATCCACTGGCACATGAGCTCCGACATCGAGGTCCGCTACCGCGCCATCGACGACCGGCGGATGGAGATCCCCTGGGTCAAGGTCGTGCACAAGTCGACCGGGGAGGAGGAGATCTTCCTCGCGGAGGGCGCGGACGTGGAGGCGCTGGCCGGGGTTCCGGAGCGGGTCATGGACTGCGTGGACTGCCACAACCAGCCGTCCCACCGGTTCGACGACCTCGCCGTCGCGCTGGACGAGGCCATGGCGGCGGGCCGCATCTCGCCGAAGCTCCCCTTCGTCCGGAAGAAGGCGGCGGAGGTGCTGCAGGGGAACTGGAGCCGCGAGCGGGCGCCGGGGGAGATCGAGAAGGCCCTGACGGAGTACTACACCGGGGAGGAGCCCCTCGGCGAATCACGGAAGGCCCTGCTCGGCCCCGCGATCGAGGAGATCACGAAGATCTGGCTCCGCAACGTCTACCCGGACATGAGGATCGGGTTCGACACCTACCGCCGGCTCCTTCGTCACGAGGGCTGCCGGAGGTGCCACGAGGGGAACCACGAGTCGGCCGCGGGCCGGATCATCCCCGTGGACTGCAGCATCTGCCACGTGCTCCTGTGCACGAACGAGCCGAACCCGCCGATCCTCCGGAAGCTCGGGATGGACAGACGGTAGGCCTCATTGGCCGTAGCGGTCCTGGGCCGCGGACACGGCGCAGACCAAAGCGAAGAGGACGACCACGCCGGCCACGACGAGGGCCGCGTTGCCGATGTTCCCGAAGGTCTTTCCGGCCTCGAACTCCCGCCGCTTCAACCACTGGATCCGGCTGAGCTCCACTCGCACGTCCTCGCCGACGAGGGCCGCCGGCTCGACCTCGGTCACCGTGAAGCGCACCTCCCGACCGTCGAAGGTCCCGATCCTCACGACGTCCGTGGGCCGAACGTCGGACGAGATCCGCGGGACGGGGATCTGGGTCCAGGTCATGCAGGCGGCCAGGGGGAGAACCGCCACCGTCAGAAGAGGTGAACGCAGAAAGCGCATGACTGCATCCTCTCGGGATCGTGCCAACCATGCAACTGCGGAGCCTGCGCCCGGGAGGACCGGCGAAGGGGGCCGGCCCTCACGTCCCCCGGGAACCGAGCGCTCCCAGCGCGTCCGCCAGGCGCCTCAGCAGCAGCGCCGCCGTCGCCCACGCGAACGGGAGCCACAGCGGGATGCCCAGGAAGTCCCGCGTCGAGTACTCCCACCCGCCCTGCCCGATCGAGAGCATCTCCGTCAGCGGGCCGAAGACGAAACCGCCCACCGGAAACCAGATGTCCCGCGGCTCGTGGTCGATGAAGTACGTCGCCGCGAGCAGCGCCAGCAGGACACCGGCCAGCGCCAGCGAGCGGTCGTGCAGGAACGCGATCGCGACCGTGGCGACCGCGTAGAGGGCCAGGGCCCGGGCGAGGCGCATCATGCGACCTCGAGCCGACCCAGCAGCTCCTCCACCATCGCGAAGTGGATCGTCACCACGTCCTCGTCGTCCAGCGCGTAGCCGCCGGCGAGGAGCGCCACCACCGCGGCGCCGCGCATTTCGGCCCAGTCGAACACGATCCGGTCCCGCTCATGGAGGCCGTCCATCGAAAGCGCCAGGCCGCCGAGGCGATCCCCGGCGTACGGGTCCGCGCCCGCGAGGTAGTAGACCAGGTCCGGGTCCGCGTCGCGGCCGACCACCGTCAGCGCGTCCGTCAGCCGGTCCAGGTACTCCTCGTCCCCCGTGCCGTCCGGCAGACCGACGTCGAAGTCCGACCGCCGCTTCGCCGGGTAGTTGTTCTCCTGGTGCATGGAGAAGGTGTAGAGCCACGGGTCGCGCTGGGCCATCACCGCCGTGCCGTTGCCCTGGTGGACGTCGAGGTCGACCACGGCCGCGCGGTCGATCCGGTCGTGGTCGCGCATCGCGTGAGCCGCCACCGGGACGTCGTTCAGCAGGCAGAAGCCCTCGCCGCGGGCCGGGAAGGCGTGGTGGAAACCGCCGCACAGGTTCGCCGCGAG
Organism: Planctomycetota bacterium; assembly: GCA_039714635.1. Taxonomy (GTDB): domain Bacteria; phylum Planctomycetota; class JAJSAM01; order JAJSAM01; family JAJSAM01; genus JBDLIY01. The sequence goes on along the minus strand of JBDLIY010000049.1, from coordinate 6,881 downwards.
GCCGTGCTCGAGCGCGAGCTTGCTGGCGAGGATCGTGCCGCCCGCGGCCAGGCGGAAGACATCGACGACCTGCCTCGACACCGGGACCTCGAACGACGGATCCCACTTCTCCACGCCGGACGCCATGCGCTCGAGGCGGGCGAGATACGCTTCGTCGTGGCAGGCCGTCAGCTGCTCGTCCGTGGCCGGCGACGGGGCGTAAAAGCCGCTCGCCAGGCCGGCCTCCCGGAGCCTCTGGGCCAGGCGACGGTACTTCCCCGTCGGGAAGACGTGGCCCGGCCACTGAAACATGTAGTCATTCGTGAAGACCAGCGGTGCCGTCACGTCAATGTTCCCGCGTCAACCATTCCGAATCGCGTCGTGGGCCGCCCGGTGGATGCGGCCCGACAACCAGCCTGCCACGCGAGGGTCCTCGAAAGGAAGGGATACCGCGGTGCGCCGGCCCTCGGAACGAAGCACGACGCTCGTGAACGGCCCGCGCCGGATGAGCAGGACGGCCTTCAGCTCGGCGAAGATCCCGAGTTTCGAGAGCATCGGGATGCCCGCGAGGTGGCGCTCCACGCGGACCGCGTCGTCCCGGATCGTCACGCGCCGGATCGTCATCGTCCGGAGCACGTGGGCCCCGAGAGCGAGGGCCAGGCCGAGCATCACGACGGACGAGACCAGCACCCAGACGAGGCCGGGTTCCACGATCTTCGGCAGGCCGAACGCGAGAAACGCGACGAGGCCGAGGGCGAGGAGGCCGACGGTCGGCCTGAGCTGATCGCGGTAGGACCATGTGAAGACGGCCCGCAGGCCGTCCCCGAAGACCGCGATGCGCGCCGGCGCCTGGGCGGACGCGCCGTCGGGGGTCAGGGAGACGTCCCACCGGCGGTCCTCGAGCGGGACCTCCATGCCCCGGGAGAAGGTCACCGCGACGTCGCGAACCGCCGCCTCGTCCGGATCGCCCGCGACGACGGGCACCGGCGCGCCCTGCCGGGGGACGACGGCCGCCACGAAGTCCGGCGGCTCGGCGCTGTCCTTGCGCGACAGGAGGATTTGATCCACCTCCACGGCGCCGAAGGCGCGTGTCCGGGCGAGGATGCCCCGCCCCGCCCGGACCTCCAGTTCGCCGGAGGCGACGTGGAGGGAGGCGCGGATCCGCCGCGCGCGGGACGACTCGGCGAGGAGCTTGGCGGCGGCGCCGCCGAGCAGAAGGACCAGGAGGACGCAGCCCGCGATCCCCTCGGGTCCGGTCGGCGGGGCGAGAAGCACCGGAGAGGCGCACAGGAAGAGCCCCGTCGCCGCCTCCAGCGCGCGGATCAGCCCCGGAAGGCCGCCGCCGCTTCGCCAGGTGGCCTCGTAACGGCCGTCGTGATTGCGGATCGAGATCGACATATGGAATCCGTCACGTCCATCCCCTTCGACATTCGGACGGGAATGAGACTTTTCCTCCGTTTCGTGCGAATGACGGACCTATCATCGCGACGATGCACGCTGAAACCACTCCAGCCCCCGGGATGGTCCTGGTGCACTACGCCGAGATCGGGACGAAGGGCGGCAACCGGAAGATGTTCGAGAAGCGCCTGATGGCGAACCTGGACCACGCCGCGACCGGGCTCGGGCTCGGCCCGTTCCATCGCCAGCCCGGCCGCGTCGCCGCGGACGTGACGGACCCGGCGAAGGTCGAGGATGCCCTCGAGCGGCTCGCCCTGATCCCCGGCATCGCCTGGCTCGCGCCGGCGGTGGTGACGGAGCCCGACATCGACGCGATCACCAAGGTCGCCGTCGACATGGCGGTCGCGCACCCGGACAGCGTCTTCCGCGTCCAGACCCGCCGGACCTTCAAGCAGTTCCCGATGGACTCGCTCGCCGTCAACCGCCACGTCGGCGCGGCGATCGTTCAAGCGACGGGCCGGTCCGTCAGCCTGGGCAACCCGGACTACACCTACCTCGTGGAAATCGACAAGCGCCGCGCCTCCGTCGTCTCCGACCGGCGCGAGGGCTTCGGCGGGCTGCCCGTGGGCTCCGAGGGGACGCTCGTCGCGCTGTTGTCCGGCGGCCTCGACTCGCCGGTGGCGGCGTTCGCGATGATGCGGCGCGGCTGCCGCATCCGCCTCCTCCACTTCCTGAACCGCTCGCTCGGCAAGAACCGTGTCGTGGAGAAGATCCGCGACCTCGCGGACCGGCTGTCGTACTTCCACGGCCCGATCGACCTGACGGTCGTCCCGTTCGACGATCTGCAGCGGGAGATCGTGATGGTCGTCCCGGACAAGTACCGGATGATCGTCTACCGCCGCGCGATGTTCAGGATCGCCGAGTTGGTGCGGCGCGAGGCGAAGGCGCTCGGCTTCGTCACGGGCGACTCCGTCGGCCAGGTCGCCAGCCAGACGCTGGAGAACCTCCGCGTGATCCACGAGGCCAGCGACTTCCCCGTCTACTCCCCGCTCGCGGGCACGTCGAAGCTCGAGATCGTGAACCTCTCGAAGGCCATCGGGACCTACGAGATCTCCATCCGCCCCCACGACGACTGCTGCTCGTTCATGGTGGCGAAGCACCCGGCCACGCGCGCGCGCCTCGGCGAGATCCGCGGCGTCGAGAAGTTCGACATGGACGCCGGCGCTCTCGCGGCGTTCGAGGGCCGGGAGACGATCCGGTTCGACCCGCGGCCCGGCCCGAAAGGGGAGACATCGTGAAGGAGTTCGTCATCGCGGGTGTCTGCCGGACGCCCATCGGCCGCTTCGGGGGGACGCTCACGCCCCTCTCCGCTCCCGACCTGGGCGTCCTCGCCGTCACCGAGTCGCTCCGCCGCGCCGGACTCGAACCGGAGCGGGTGGACGAGGTCCTGTTCGGCCACGGCCGCCAGGCCGGCGCCGGGACGAACTCCGCCCGCCAGGTCGCGGTCCGCTCCGGCATTCCCGTCGAGCGGCCGGCGATGACCGTGAACATGGCCTGCGCGTCGGGCATGAAGTCGATCCAGCTCGCCGGCCAGTCCATCGAACTGGGCTGTGCGGAGGTCGTCGTCGCCGGGGGCACGGAGTCGATGTCGAACACGCCCTACCTCCTGCCGAACGCCCGCTGGGGCTACCGTCTCGGCGACAGCCAGGTCGTGGACGGGATGTACCGGGACGGTTTCAGGTGTCCGCTGGCCGACCAGATCATGGGCCGGACGGCCGAGACGCTCGCGGAGCGGTACGACATCTCCCGCGACGAGCAGGACGAGTGGGCCGTCACGTCCCAGCGGCGTTGCCAGGCGGCGCGGGAGGAAGGTCGCTTCGACCGCGAGACGTTCCCCGTCGAAGTCCCCGGCCGCAAGGGGCCGGAAACGCTCACGGAGGACGAGCACCCGCGCGCGAACGCGACGGTCGAGGGGATGCGGAAGCTCAAGGCGGCGTTCAGGGAGAACGGCACGGTCCACGCCGGGAACTCGTCGGGCATCACGGACGGCGCGGCGGCGATGGTCGTGATGGCGGCGGAGACCGCGGAGCGGCTCGGGGTCACGCCGATGGCGCGGATCACGGCCTTGTCGGTGGCCGGCGTCGACCCGAAGGAGATGGGCATCGGCCCGGTCCCGGCGGTGCGGAAGCTCTTCGCCGAGACGGGGCTTTCCTTCGACGACTTCGACCTGGTCGAGTTGAACGAGGCGTTCGCGGCCCAGTTCCTGGCGTGTCACCGGGAGCTGGGTTTCGACCTGACGAAGACGAACGTGAACGGCGGCGCGATCGCGATCGGCCACCCGATCGGCGCGACGGGCGCGCGCATCGTGACGACGCTGCTCCACGAGATGGAGCGAGTCGACGCGAAGCGCGGCCTGGCGACGCTGTGCGTGTCCGGCGGCATGGGCATGGCGATGGTGTTCGAGCGGTGACTCCTCCATACGGAGTCAGGGCAATCTCCGAGGAGACGCCGACCGTGCGCGTTTTGCCCTGACTCCGTATGGAGGAGACGCGGCTGTTTCACCAGCGGTAGAAGCCCTCGCCGGACTTCTTCCCCAGTTTCCCCTCCGCGACCATCTTTCGCATCAGTTCTGGTGGCGCGTACTGGTCGCCGCCGATGTGCTCGTGCAGGTACTCGGCGATGTTGAGCCGCACGTCGAGGCCCACCAGGTCCGTCAGCTTCAGCGGCCCCATCGGGTGGCGGTAGCCCAGCTCCAGCGCGCGGTCGATGTCCGAAGCCTGAGCCACGCCCTGCTCCAGCATCCGGATCGCCTCCAGGCCGAGCACCACTCCCAGCCGGCTCGTCGCGAAGCCCGGCGTGTCGCGCACGACGATCACCTCCTTGCCGAGCCGCTCGCCGAACGCGCGCGTGCGCTCCACCGTTGCGTCGGACGTCTGGTCCGCGCGGACCACCTCGAGGAGAGTCATCACCGGCACCGGGTTGAAGAAGTGCGCGCCGATCACGCGCTCCGGGTTCGTCGCCGCCGAGGCGATCGTCGTCAGCGAGATGGAACTGGTGTTGCTGGCGAGGATCGCGTCGTCCGCCACGACGCCGGACAGCTCCCGGAACAGGTTCTGCTTGAGCTCGAGGCTCTCCGGAACCGCCTCGACCACGACGTCGGCGTCCCGCGCCGCCGCCATCGCGTCGGTGGCCGTCGCGATCCGGCCGAGCAGCGCCTCGATCTCCTCCGGCGTGGCCTTGCCCTTCGCCACCCTCCGCTCGAGTCCGTCCCGGATCTTCCCGATCGCCGCCTCGAGCACGTCCTCCGAGAGGTCGGCCAGCACCACGTCCATGCCCGCCGCCGCCGCCACCTGGGCGATCCCGTGGCCCATCGTCCCGCCGCCGATCACCACGACCCGCTCGATCGGTTTCTCGCTCATCGGAAAAGCCCTCGTAGGATGGCGCCCATGCCGGCGTTCACGACCCCCGTCAAGGTCCGCTTCTCGGACATCGACCACGCGGGAATCGTCTATTACCCGCGGATCATCCACTACTTCCACCTCGCCTTCGAAGAGTTCTTCGGTGAGTGCGCGGGCACGCACTACGCCCGCGTCCTCGACGAGTGGAAGGTCGGATTCCCCGCCGTCGCGGCAAACGTGGAGTTCAAGAATCCACTCGCCTACGGCGACACCGTCGACGTCGAGGTCACGATCGACCGCATCGGCGGAAGTTCTCTCGTGACGCGCTACCGGGTCCGGAAACGGGGCTCGGCAGAGCTGGTGGCGGAGGGAACGGTCACGACCGTCACGGTGGACATGGACTCCTTCCGGCCCTGTCCGCTGCCGGATCGGCTGCGCGAGGTCTTCGCGCGGTATCCGACGGACGCCTGAAGGTCACCGGCGCAGCGCCGCGAAGACCTGGCGCTGCTCGTTCGTGATCACGATGAGATCCCCCGCCACCGCGATCCCCTCCGCCTGGAGACCGAAGAAGGGAAGACTGCGGACCGGGCCGGACCCGAGGTCGGCCGGATCGAGGAAGTGGACGCCGACGTAGGTCAGGACGACGAGCTCGCCCCGCTCCGCGTCGACGTCCGCCGCGGTCGCCTTCTCGCCCTCCGTCCCGAGCGGGATCGCGCCGAGGAACTCGCCGACGTTCACGATCCCTTCCCGCAGATCGGCGAACCGGTAGACGAGGGTGCCCTCTCCGCGGTCCTTCGTGATCGCGTGGAGCGCGCCGTCGATCGAAACGACGGCCTCCACGTCGTGGGGACCATCGGGGTACGAGATGCGCCAGGTCGCCGCCAGCGTCAGCGCCGCGCCGTCGAACGTCACGCGATAGAGGACGAGATCGTCCCTCGTCCGCCCGTTGTCGCCGACGTCCGCTACGACGAGGTCGCCCTCGTGCACCGCGAGGTCCTCCCAGTCCACGTTCGTCGCGCCGGGGACCGGGACCATCGTCGACTCCGCGAAGTCCGCCGTCTCGCTCCGGAAGAGCACGGCCTGCCCTCCGCCATCGTTCATCGTCCAGAAGGCGCCGTGCCACCACGCCAGACCGCTGCCCTCGTCGATCCGATCGTCCGGGATCGTCGCGACGGGTTGCTTCAGGGCCGTCGCCTCGTCGGGACTCCGCCGTCGCAGGAGCCGAAACGTCCGACGGGCGCCGGTCGCGGCTTTCCGGAGGAGTCTCAGGCGTTTCCGGCGGGAGGCGGCGTCCCCGGACCGGTCGTGGCGCCCGGTCGCCCGGCGGGCCGCCCGCTCGGCCCGGGGAATCGACGGTGCGTGGAGGTCGATCGCGACGGTGGCGGCGCGGACCTCGCCCTCCACCCGCCCGTCGAGGTCGTCGAGGAGATCGTCGATGAGCGCCTCGTATCCTTCGGGCTCGTCGCGCTCGAGGCGTCGGACGAGTTTCTTCGCTTCCCGGAGGTCGTCCACGAGCGCCGCGGACACCGGAGCCGCGAGGAATGAGGTGACCAGCAGGAGGGCGAGGGCTCGCATGTCCCGCGGAGTCTACCGCAACCCGCGGTCTCGTTCAGGCCTGGTCCCGGGCCGGGCTCGCGCGCCTTCGGGAGCGGAGTCCGGGCGGGGAGGCGTGAATCATCCCCCGGTGCTTCCGAACTTCCTCCTCACGGACCGGATGGCGATGATCCTCTGGCGGGTGCTGCGCTTCCGACCGCGGGAACTGCCGGCCGTCTTAGGTGCGCGCCGGTGATCGTCCGGGGCCTCGCCGCCTGGCTCCGGGGCTTCTCGCAGGTGCTGCGCCGGCAGCGACCGACGCGGGGCTGACCCGGCTCTACGCAGATTTTCGCCGAGACAATCCGGCCACTCGTGCGTCTTCTATTAAGGGGGGCCCACCCGCTCCGACGGGATCGGTCTGTCCGCAGGGCGCCTCCGGCCGTCTTTCGAGCGATTTCCTGCGTCCCCCCCGCCCAAACGTTGTCACCCCTGATTGCTATCATCACGCGAACAGATGAAAGGCGATCAGGAGGACTGACATGGCAGCACCCGGCTCCGTCTCGAAACCCGGCT
>JBDLIY010000048.1:0-13971 GCA_039714635.1 Planctomycetota bacterium | reverse complement strand
CGACGCGCCCGCGGGCTTCCTTTGCGCGGGTCCCGGCTTCGGCGGCTTTCATCGGGAGGCGCTCTCCTTCCGGCTTGCCCGGCAGACGGAGTTCCGACGGAAGATCGAGCCCCGCATCCCCGTGCTGGAACGGGAGCGCGAGTTCGATGCCGGTGGCGCTCGCCCGCTTCAGCGCGGTGCGCGCCCAGGCCCAGGGAGCACGGCCGTCGAAGTGGAGTACGATCCGCTTCTCGTCAGCCGGAGGCCGGTCCTTGTCGGCGTACGATCCGATACGCTGCAGGAGGTCATCCGGCAGGCACGCCCGGAACCGGACCATGGTTCGGCCGTCCGGCGTGATTCCGAGGATGAGCGGATCGGGAGTCCCGTGCGGGCCGATGGGCGAGGTCCGGACGTGGAGTTCGCGATCCGCCCGGGGGACACGAATGGCGTCATGGCCGCTCCATCGTTGCGTCCAGAACAAGACTCCCCCACCGGGGAAGAACAGGACCTTCGGATCGGACTTCGCACACTCGACGGCCCGCAGGACGTCGATGAAGAGCGTGTCCTCGGAAGCGAAGAGAGAAGCGCAGGTGACGGCGTGCCGTTGGTCACGGACCGAGAGCGCTCCGGCAAGTCCGGGCAGGATCGAGGCGCCTCCGCCCATCCGCACCTCGGCATCGTCAAGCGTCACGTCCCCGTCGCCCCAAGAACCTGCATCTGCGGCGGATGGAGGAGGTCCCCACCGATACCGGACCCGGCCTCCCCGCCGGGCGATACGGATGTACACGACGGCATCCGGGTGGACTCCCCCCTCCATGTCCCGATACTGAAGCGCCCGCCCCAACCTCTGGATCGAGAGTTCCACGTGGGGCGGAGGAAGGAAGAAGGGGATCGCCCGGCCATCGAGGTCCGCGAGGAACAGCCGTGGGACCTCGTTGAAGTCGTCCGCGGGCATACGGCGCAGGACCGAGCGGAAGGCCTGGTCCGGCCGCGCGTGCAGGACCAGGGCCGTTCGTCTGAGCCCTCGCACCGTCTCGATGGTTCGGGAGACCCGCTCCCGACAGGCCAACTCGGCGGGAACGGGAAGTTCCGCGCAGTACGGGAGGAACCTCTCCCGCGGCCCGCCGTCCGCCGGTTCGTAATCCAGGCGAGCCCTCACGCCCTCGTCGCCGACGGCCACGTGGGCGACCCATGGTTCCTCGGCCAGGCGATCCGAGGTGGTGACCCGCATCTCGAGCGAGTCGCATCCGAGGTCGCCGCGTTCGGGCGCATGACACCCGGCGAGGAAGGCGAGGGCCAGCAGCAGAACGGCGGTTCCCATGGCCTTGAGAACGGATGCGTCCGGTAACCTGTCACGACTCATGGCACGTGACCTCCCCGACGACTACTCCCGGGCGGCGCTCTTCGGGCCGCAGCGGCGTCATCCCTACTTCGAAGGCGCGGCGGAGCGACCGTTCCAACCCTACGCCACCGGGTTCGATCCCGTCAACGCGTGGTGGCTCGCCGACGCCTCGCTCCTCACCTACGTTCCGGAGGAGGACATCGTTCGGGAGAAACTCGGCACCGCCGGCCTCGAAATGACCTTCTATTTCGACGACGGTCCGCGCGGCTTCCTCGCCGAGGGCCCGGAGTTCACGATCCTCGCCTTCCGGGGGACGGTCTTCCCCGACGCGCACGACTTCCAGGCCGACTTCGACGTCCGGATCACCGCGTTTCCCGGCGGCGGCCGGGTGCACCAGGGGTTCTTCGATTCGATCCGGAAGATCCTGCCCGAACTCGAGCCGCGCGTCGCGGCGGCCCGGTCGCCGGTCGTCGCGACGGGGCACAGTCTCGGCGCCGCGCTGGCCGTCCTCTCCGCCGCGCTGCTCGAGCCGGTGACGGCCGTGACGACGTTCGGCTCTCCGCGGATCGGGGACACGGTCTTTGGCGACCGCTGCCGCCGGCCGGTCTGGCGCGTGCTGAACAACAACGACCTGGTCGGCCGGATCCCGCCGCCGGGGCTCTTCCACCACGTGGGGAAGCTCGTCTACATCGACCGCAAGGGTCGATTCCACCAGGAGATACGGCGCCGGGACCGGATCGTGGACTCGGTGGCCGGCCAGTTGGACCGGGGGACGGACGCGGTGGACGCCGTGGTCGACCACTCTCCCCTCCACTACGCGATCCACGCCGCGAACGCCTTGCCCGCGCTTTGAAGCGGACCTTTCAGATTCTGCCCTCCGACAGCAGCCACAACACCAGCCAGACCGGGTTCACCAGGGACACCGCCAGCATCTTCAGCTTGAAGCTGACCTTCCGGGTCTTGTGGCGGAACAGGTTCATCGCGATCCAGCCGCCGGGGAAGCCGCCGAGGAACGACAGCGTCAGGAGGGTGCCCTCCGGCGTACGGGATGCGTTCTTCCTCGCACGGCGCTTGTCCCAGCCGAAGGCCAGGAACGTGAACAGGTTCAGTCCGAGGAACGCGTAGAAGAGCCAGGGCCACATGGCCACATCATCCGGCGGCGGAGCCGGGCGGCGGGAGGATTTCTCCGGAGACGGGAAGTCCGGTCAGGCCTCTTTCGCCTCTTTCGACTCATCGAGGAAGCAGGCGCCGGACAGGGTGGCGAGGGTCGTCGCCTCGAGCTTGCCGGTGATCGTCTTCTGGATGTCGTCCCAGATGCAGAAGAGCGAACAGCCGTCGTCCAACTCGCACCAGCCCGCGTCCATGGTGCAGGACGAGACCGAGATCGGCCCCTCGATCCCCTCGACGATCTGGCGGAGGTTGATCTCGGCCGGCGCCTGGGACAGCGAGTAGCCGCGCTTCGCGCCGCGGTGGGAGCGGACGAGGTCGAGCCGGTTCAGGATCTGGAAGATGTTCGAGAGGTAGTTCGGCGGCGCCCCGATGCCCTTCGCGATATCCGCGAGCAGAATCGGGTGCTCCTCCTCGTGCATCGCGAGGTAAGTCAGCGCACGAATGGCGTATTCACATCCCCGGGTCAACTGCATGGGATCCCTCCGAAGTCCATCGAGTCAACGCACACACTACCTGCTCCAGGGCGGGATGACGTGAGGATTTCTCAAATTCGGATACTTTCATCCAGATTAGTCGGCCCGTCCCGCCGGGTCAGCTCTCGAGCCCGTACTGACGGAGCTTCCGCCAGAGGGTGGAGCGGTGCATGCCAAGCTCTTCCGCGGTCGCCTGGCGGTTGCCGCCGTGGCGATCCAGGGCCTCCTGGATGATGGCGCGCTCCGACTTCTTCGACATCTCCGGATGCACCGGAGACCGCGCGGCGGCGAGGATCTTGTGCGGCAGGTGCAGCGCCTGGATCTCCTCCTCGTGGCACATGACGAACGCGTGCTCGACGGCGTTCTCGAGCTCCCGGACGTTGCCGGGGAACTCATAGTGCCGGAGCGCGGCCAGGCCCTCCGACGAGATGCCGACGATCGCCTTGCCCCGCTTCTCACGGAACCGCCGGATGAAGTGGTCCACGAGCAGCGGAAGGTCCTCACGGCGCTCCACGAGCGGGGGCAGCGAGACGCCGACGACGTTGATCCGGTAGTACAGTTCCTCCCGGAACTCGCCGTCCGCGATCATGTGCTCGAGATCGCGGTTCGTGCTGGCGAGGATCCGGACGTCCGTCTTCACGACGTCGACGGAGCCGACCGGGCTGAACTCGCCCGTGGACAGGACGCGGAACAGCTTCACCTGGAGCGGGAGCGGCATCTCCCCGATCTCGTCGAGAAGCAGCGTCCCGCCGTTGGCGGCGAGGAACAGGCCGGGCTTGGAGCGCTTGGCGTCGGTGAAGGCGCCCTTCTCGTAGCCGAACAGCTCGGATTCGAGCAGGGTCGCCGGCAGGGCCCCGCAGTTCAGCTTCAGGAAGGGGCCGCGACGACGCGGGGAGAGGTTGTGGAGCGCCTCCGCGACCAGCTCCTTGCCCGTCCCGCTGGGCCCGGTGATCAGGACGCTGCACTCCGACTCCGCGATCTCCGGGATCAGCGCGAAGATCCGCTGCATCTCCTCGTTCGCGCTGACCATGTTGCCCACACCGGTGAACCGGCGGAGCCGACGCTCCAGGTTCTCCACTTCGGAGAGGTCCCGGAAGAACTCGACGGCGCCGACGACCTGGTCTTCGGGGTCGCGCAGGATCGAGGTGGTCACGCTGATCGGGCGCTTGCGGCCGTCCTTCGTCAGGATCGTCACCCGGACGTTGTCGGTCTTGTCGCCGTGCTGGAGGGTGGTGCGCAGCGCGCAGCGCTCGTGGCAGAGCTCGGTGCGGAAGATGTCGAAGCAGAACTGGCCGATCGCCTCCTCGCCGGTGAAGCCCGAGATCTCCTCCGCGGCGCGATTGAAGGAAGTGATCCGGCATTGCCGGTCGGTGGTGAAGACGCCCTCGGTGATGCTCTCGAAAATGAGGGCGGCGATCCGCTCCTGAGTCTTCTTGTTCTTCATCTGGGCGGGTGTGCGGTGAACCCCGGGGGCGGCGATCCCCGGGCCGACACCAAGTATAGGACCGGGGAAGTTGCGCACCGAATCCGCCACGACCGGACTCCTCAGATTTCGCACCGCGTGTCGATCGTCGGGATCGCCCGCCAGGTGCCTTCGTAGAGGTGGAGCTTGTCCTTCAGATGGACGGCCTGGGCGTTCAGGTAGTAGCGAACCTTCCGCCACGGCCCCACCAGCACCACCGGAGAGAGGAACCGGCTCGCGAACTGCTCGACGGGCATGTCGCCGAACGGCATGCCGTGGTCGCGGTACGGGATCACCAGGAGCTGGTACTCGCGCCGCTTGAGGCAGCGACGCAGTTCCTCGCCTTCCCGGCCCTCGCAGACCTTGAAGCCGACGTCCACGAAGTCCCCCAGGCGGTCCTCGTAGTGGAGGCGCAGCTTGCGGTCCGCCGCGATGATCCGCTTCTCCCGCTCCTCGGGCGTGAGTTCACTCACCGTCGGGTCGGGCTCGAATGGATTATCCAGGAAGGCGAAGACGTTCAGCTGGAGACCGTACGTCCGCGCGAGGGAGAGGGCGTAGCGGAACGCGCGGTCGCCGGAGGGCGACAGGTCCGCGGTGAGTCCGACCGCGTTCAGCGTCAGGGTCGTCATGTCAGTTTCTCCCGGACCGGATCAGAGGTCGGCCCTTCTCGAGATCTTCCAGGTGGTAGCGCGTGTAGATCGCCGCCACGGGGTTGTGAGCGAGGGAGCGGTCCTTCACGAACAGCGTCGTCACGGGGGCGTGGCTGCGCTCCGTGAAGAGGATGTCGCAGCCCAGGCAGAGGCCGGCGATGACGTTCAGATCCGTGCCCGCATCCTTCAGGACGCGGGCCTGGGCCACCGGGTTGCAGGCGGCGTCGTCGGACGCCCGGCCGTTGGCCCCGATCCGGCAGCAGACGGGCACGACTTCGAAGAACCGCGAGAGCACGGCGGCGAGCGTCTCCGCCTCGTGGTAGAGCTCGTGGCAGAACGCGATCCCGATCCGCTCGTACCCCGCGCCGATGCAGAAGTGCACGAGTTCGGCGATCCGGCAGAGCGCCGGGTCGCTCTCCGCGGAGACGTCCCGGCCGACGTCGTAGACACGGGCGGCCTGGCCGCGGAGGCCCGGGTTCGCGTACGGACCGAGGTCGACGGGGCAAGAGCCACCGTTCACGCAGCCCCGCTCCAGACAGGCGATGCAGTCGACGGCCGCGGTCGGCAAGGCGCTCCCCGTGAGTTCCCCGGCGCCGTCGCCGAGCCCGAACCCGGAGTGGAGGCGGCCGGCCGCCAGGGCATCGAGGACCACATCCGTCTCCCCCGCGACGTTGACGTAGACCTGAATGCCGCTCGCCTCGAACTCCACCATGACCTCGCGACGGAGCCCGCCGCAGACGAGGACGTCGAGTTCCAGCTCCCGGAAGAGGTTCGCGACCTCGCGATCGTCGGTGGTGGAAAACGGGATGCGCTCCTGCGAGACGACGGCCCCCTCCTCGACGACGGCGAAAAGGAGTTCGCGGGCGAACTGGCACCGGGGGGAGACCCGGGTTCCGAAGAGCGGTATCGCGACGCGCATGTCGCAGACGGGTGCAACGCCCGTGCCGCGGTCGGATTCGCCCGGAATCGGGCCCTCAGAGCGCCCGTTGCGTTGCACGTTGCGTCGCACGCGACGCGGATGTCGCGACACGCGCAACGCGGCACATCAGAGGCGGGTTCCTTATAGGCGAAAGACCGCGCTTCGGGGGGTGAATCGAACGGTACGCCGGTTGCCCATGTGCTCGAGTGACGGATTACTCCACGGAGGAGACACGCGTGTCCCAGACGACGGCAGAGACGACGGCAGAACCGACGGTCAAGACGACGGCGCCCGCGAAGAAGGAATACCCCTATTACCTGATCGAGCCGTGCGAGACGGACCGGGTGAAGCACTTCCTCGAGGCTTTCGCGGCCATCCTCGCCCACTCGAACTACAAGCCCCTGCTCGACCAGTACATCTCGAGCAGCACGAAGTGCAGCCGCTGCACGGCGACGTGCCCGGTCTACCAGGTCACGGGCGACCCGCGGGACATCCCCTGCAACCGCTCGAACCTGCTGCTGAAGACCTACCGGCGGCACTTCACGATGGCGGGCTGGCTGAAGGCGAAGTTCACCGGCGACCCCGGCCTCACCGAAGGGGACATCGACGAGATGATGGACCTCCTCTACCGGTGCACGGCCTGCCGGCGCTGCAAGATCGAGTGCCCGATGGGGATCGACCACGGCCTGATGACGCACCTCGGCCGCTGGATCCTCAGCGAGCTGGGCCTCGTGCCGAAGGGCCTCGAGGTCGCGACGATCGAGCAGCTCCACGGCGACACCGGAAACACCTCCGGCATCCCTTCCCACACGCTCGTGGACACCCTCGAGTTCCTGGAAGAGGAGGTCGAGGAGGCGCTCGGCAAGAAGCTCAAGTACCCGGTCGACGAGATGGATCGCGAGTACGTCTTCTTCCCCGCGGTCAGCGACTACCTCATGGAGCCGGAGACGCTCATGGGGAACCTCGCGGTGATCCACGCGGCCGGCGACGACGAGAACTGGACGATCGGCACCGGCTACTTCGACGGGATCAACTACGGGCTGTTCTACAGCGATCACGTCCTCGAGCGCGTCGTCCGGAAGATGACGGACGAGGTGAAGCGCCTGCGCGGGAAGAAGATCCTCATCGGCGAATGTGGCCACGCCTCGCGGGTCGCGAAGGATTTCATCCCCGTCTTCAGCAGCCAGGACGCCGTCCCCGTCGTCAACATCCTCCAGTACACGTACGAGAAGCTGCTGGCGGGGAAGATCGTGATCGACCCGAACGTGATCACGGAGCGGGTCACCTACCACGACCCCTGCAACATCGCGCGGTCCGGCTGGATCATCGACGAGCCGCGGAAGCTTCTCCAGTCCTTCTGCCGCGACTTCGTCGACATGGCCCCCAACGGCCGCATGAACTACTGCTGTGGCGGCGGGGGCGGAACGGTCTCGGTGGACGAGATCCACGAGTTCCGGATGGAGATCGGCGGCCGGAAGAAGGCCGAGCAGATCCGTGAGACCGGCGCGAAGTACGTCGTCGCGCCCTGCGCGAACTGCAAGAAGCAGATCTCGGAGCTCATCGAACACCACGGCATCGACGCGAAGTGCGTCGGCCTGCACGACCTCATCCTCAAGGCAATCCGCATCCCCGGCGCCATCCAGCCCGGGTCGAACGGCGGCAACGGCAACCCCGCAGGAGACTGATCATGGACGCGTTCCTGGAATTCGCACGCGGCCCGCTCTTCGTGGCGACCTTTCTGTTCATGGTGTTCGGGCTCGGACGCCACGTTCTCCTGCGAACCCGCGACCTGATCCAGGTCCTGAAGCGCACGCCGAAGCGGGATGTCCCGTGGAGAGACGTCGCGAGCTCCTCGGCCGGCTGGATGGTCCCGGTGAAACACCTGATGCGGGCGGTACCGATCCTCTCGGTCGCTTCCGTCCTCTTCCACGCGGGCCTGGTCCTGGTGCCGATCTTCCTCGCCGCCCACGTCTTCCTCTGGTCTCGCTCCATCGGGATCGGCCTGCCGACCCTGTCCGCCGAACTGGCCGACACCCTCACGCTCATGACGATCGGGTGCGGGGCGATGCTCTTCCTCGTGCGCGTGATGCGCAAGGCGGCGCGCGACCTGTCCCGGCTCCAGGACTACGGCCTCCTGCTCGCGGTGCTGCTGCCGTTCGTCTCCGGCTGGTTCGCCGTGCACCCGGAGTCCTCGCCGCTGGCGTACCGGACGATGATGCTCCTCCACGTCCTCTCGGCGGAGCTCGTGTTCGTCCTGATGCCGACGACGAAGCTGGCCCACGTCGTCCTGTTCCCGTTCGACCGGCTCTCCGGCGACATCTTCTGGCGTCTCGTACCGGGCGCCGGTGACCGCGTCGCCGAGTCGCTCCGCGGCACGACGCGGGGAGCCGAGGTGAAGGCATGAAAGCCATCCTGTACGACGTGAAGCGCTGCAAGGGCTGCATGAAGTGCGTGGAGGCCTGCTGCGTGTCGAACGAACTGTCGGAGGAGGGCTCCCGCGCCTGCTTCACGCGGGAGGGGCTCTCCGACCAGCGGTTCACGACGCTCACCCTCACGGAGGACGAGCGGTTCGTCCGGCAGCAGTGCATGCACTGCATCGAACCGTCCTGCGAGGCGGCCTGCATCGTGGGCGCGATCCGAAAGACGCCCGAGGGTCCCGTCGTCTACGACGCGGACAAGTGCATCGGCTGCCGCTACTGCATGCTCGCGTGCCCCTTCGAGGTCCCGCGCTACGAGTGGAAGTCGAACCATCCGTTCATCGCGAAGTGCCAGATGTGCGTCGACCGTGAGGGAGGACCGGCCTGCGTCGAGGCCTGCCCCCACTTCGCCGCGGAGTACGGAGACCGCGACGCCCTCCTGGCGAAGGCGAAGCGGCGGATCGGCAAGCATCCGGACCAGTATCGCCCGAAGGTGTGGGGCGAGCTCGACGCCGGCGGCACCTGCGTCCTCTACGTCTCCGACGTGGACCTCGACGAGTTCTGGCCGGGAAACATCGGGGAGACGTCGATCCCCGAGATGACCTGGCCCGTGGTCGAGAAGACCCCCTTCCTGTTCGCCGGCGTCGCCGGCACCGTCAGCGCCCTCTCCTGGGTGATCCACCGTCGCAACCGCCTGGCCGCCGAGAAGGCCGAGGGAGACGAGAATGACGCCGCGTAGAGTGAAGGACGTCCTGTGGGCCCTGGCCCTCGCCGGACTCGTCGCCGCGATCCTCCGCCTGTGGATGGGCCTCGGCGCGACGACCGACCTCTCGGACGGCGTGCCGTGGGGCTTGTGGAAGGTCCTGAACATGATCGCCGGCGTGGCCCTGGCCACCGGCGGCTTCGTCCTCGCCTTCACCGTCCACGTCCTCGGCGTGAAGTCGCTGAAGCCCCTGCTCCGGCCGGCGCTGCTCGTGGCCTTCCTGGGTTACGGCTCGTCGTGCACCGCGCTCCTCATGGACATCGGGCTTCCCCACCGCTTCTGGCACCCGATGGTCTTCTGGAACGAGCATTCCTTCCTCTTCGAGGTCTTCTGGTGCGTCCTCCTCTACTTCACGATCACCGTGATCGAGGTGAGCCCCATCGCCCTCGAGGAGTCGAAGTACGGCACCCTGAGAAAGTGGATCAAGCGCATCTCGACGCCGGCCGTCGTCCTGGGCATCACGCTCTCGACGATGCACCACACGACGCTGGGCTCGATGTTCCTCGTCTCCCCCAGCCGCCTGCACGAGATCTGGTACTCCCCCTGGCTGCCGATCCTGTTCATCCTCTCCGCGATGGGCGCCGGGATCCTGACGGTGGCACTCCTGACCCTTCTCGCCTCCCGCCTCTACCGGAAGGTCCCGCCGATGGCGGCGCTCACGAAGGCGGCGTCGGCCGGCGCGGTCATCCTCGCGATCTATCTCGTGGTGCGCGTCGTGGACCTCACCGTGAACGGCGGCCTCGCCGCGGCGTTCTCCGGGGCCTGGGAGGGCAACCTCTTCCTCGTGGAGATCCTCTCCGCCACGGTCCTTCCGATCGTGCTCATCGCCATCCCGAAGGTCCGGCGGTCGCCCGGCGGGCTCATCGCGGCCGGCCTCTTCGCGGCGTCCGGCCTCATTCTCAACCGGCTCGGCGTCGGGATCTTCGGCTACCTGCGCTCGGGTAGCGCGAGCTACTCGCCGACGGCGGCCGAGATCTTCCTGACGCTCGGCATTCCGGCCGCGGGGGGGCTCGTCTTCCTCTGGTTCGTGGAGAAGTTCCGCGTGCTCGACATCGAGAACCGCGTCGAGGATCCGGAGTGCCGCCGGTCCGTCACGGAGTTCGACCCCCAGACGTCCGTCTGGCGGGGCGCGTTCCTCGACAACCTGGAGCGCGTCAGCCTCCTCTTCGTCATCGTCGTTCCGATCGCGATGGGGATGTTCCTCGGCAACGTGGCGGCGGCGGAGCGGAAGTACACGCCGGTTCACCCGCCGGCCGGCGCCGACAACGGTCGGAAGGTCCTCCGGATCGACGGAGACCGGAACGGGAAGTACGTCCTCTTCCCCCACGACACGCACCGGCAGCACCTCGGCGGTGAAGAGTCCTGCGCCCTCTGCCACCACATGGACCTCCCCGGCGACCGGTACGCTTCGTGCCACACCTGTCACCAGGACATGAAGCTGTCGACGTCGATCTTCGACCACGACTTCCACACGCAGAAGGTGGCGGCGCGGGCGGGCCACACGGGCAAGCTGGCGGGCAACCACTCCTGCGACGAGTGCCACGAGGCGGGCAAGCCGAGGAGCGGAGAGACGGCGAAGGCCTGCCACGAGTGCCACCAGGAGGACATGCGGATGCCCGAGGACTCGGGGCCGCAGGCGATCGGTTACGTCCGCGCGCTGCACGCGAGTTGCGTCACCTGCCACGAGGAGAAGGGCCGGGAGCTCGACCGTCCGATCCTCTCCGAGTGCGGCATCTGCCACCAGATGGAGTGCGACCGGGAGGATCTCCAGTCCGAGCGGAAGTGCACGTCCTGCCACGAGTAACCCCGCGCGAAGCGGAAAACTGCTATTCGGGGTCAGACCCCGATTAGCAGTTTTCCGTCAATCCGCGGGGAACATCTTCACGAGCAGCCCGCGATCGCCCTGGACCGCGGTGCGTTGCTGATAGAGCTTCATGCCGCGGAGGCCGCCGAGTTCCTCCCCGCCGCCGGCCCGGCCCGGACCGCCGTGGTTGAGGAAGGGCAGGGCCATGCCCGAGCCCATCGCGACCTCGGCCACCTTCTCCGAGCCGAGGTACAGCCTCCCGTTCCAGGGCGCCAGCCCGGAAACGATCTCCTCGAGCCAGTCCCGGTCGTCGCCGTAGGCGGAGGAGACCAGGCTGCCCCCGCCGCGCGCGACCAGGTCCGCGGCCGACGCCGCGCTCCCGTCCCAGGGCAGGATCGTCGCGACGGGCCCGAAGACCTCGCGGGAGTGGACGACGTCGGCGTTCGCGGAGTCGCGGGCCACGAGGAGGGTCGGCTTCACGAAGTACCCCTTCGAACCCAGCGGCTCGGGGCCGCCGGTGGCGATGTCGGCGACCTCCGAGAGCGCCGCGATCCCCTCGCGCGCATCCTCCAGCTGGCGCTTCGTCGTGACCGGCCCCATGCGTGCCTTCGTCGCCACGGGGTCGCCGACCTCGATCGACTCCAGGGCGAACACGAGATCCTCGCGCACACGGTCGACCGCGTCCTCCGGGACCAGGATGCGGCGGATCGCCGTGCACTTCTGCCCCGCCTTCTGCGTCATCTCGCGGACGACGTCCTTCACGAAGAGCCGGTACGTGTCGCCCTCGAAGTCGATCCCCGGCGCGAGAACCGCGGAGTTCAGCGAGTCCGCCTCCACGTTCACGGTCACGGAGCGCTCGACGAGGTTCGCCTTCGCCTTCAGGCGCGAGGCCGTGTCCGCGGAACCGGTGAAAGCCAGCACGTCCTGGCCGCCGAGATGATCGAGGAGGTCGCCGGGCGAGCCGGAGACGAGTTGGACCGAGCCCGCCGGCAGCACGCCCGCCGCGTCGAGGACCTCCACCATCCGGAAGGTCAGCCAGGCCGTGCTCGTCGCGGGCTTCACGATGACGGGCATCCCGGCGAGGAGCGCGCAGGCCGCCTTCTCGGCGAAGCCCCAGGCGGGGAAGTTGAAGGCGTTGACGAGCACCGCGACACCGTGCTTCGGAACGAGGACGTGCTGCCCCCACCAGCGCGGCGTGCGGCCGATCTGGATCCCGTCCCCGTCGAGCATGACCTTCCCGTCGCCGAGCTTACCACCGAGGCTCGCGTAGGCGGCGAGCGTGCCGGTGGCGCCGTCCACGTCGAACTTCGCGTCGCCGCGGGTGTTGCCGCCGTTCGCCATCGCGATGTCGAGCAGCTCGTCGCGGTGCTCGTGGAGCGCGCCCGCCATCGCCTTGAGAACGCCGGCGCGCTCGACGAACGTCATCGCGCGCAGGGCCGGCCCACCGACGGCGCGGGCGTACTCCGCCGCGGCGCCGAAGTCGAGCCCCGCCGTGCTCGTCCGCGCGACCGCCTCTTCGGTGGACGGGTTGACGAGGACGGCCGGCTCGCCGGTCCCCTCCCGCCACTCGCCGGACAGGAAGCTCTTGAGAATGATCATGGTTCTCCTCCGCAGTGGCGCGCGATCGTAACGATGCCGGGGATGATCACGAAAAGGCACCCTCCTCGTTCTGCCACCAGGACACGTCGACGCGGTACAATTGTTGTTTCCCCGCCGACTCGGATGCGGCGGGCGAATCATCAAGAGTGTCAGTTGGGGAGTCACCGGGCATGTTCGAGAAGATCGAAGAGAGATTCCGCGCCGTCGCGCCGAAGACCGGGTTCTGGTCTCTGCGCGTCGCGAGCGAGCGTCGCGAGATGGTCCAGGTCCGCCAGAACATCCTCCAGCCGGTCGGCACCGGCCGCGACATGGGCGCGATGATCACCGTCCTCGACCAGGGCGGCATGGGTTACGCCGCGACGAGCGACCTGACAGAAAACGGGCTGGCCGCCGCGGTCCGCCACGCGACCGGGTGGGCGCACCGCACGGCCCGCGCGAGCGTGGTCGATTTCAAGGACGTCGAGACGCAGGCGCCGTCGGGCGAGTACCGCGGCCCGGTCGCGACGCCCTGGGACTCGGTGCCGATCGCCGGGAAGATCGACCTCGTCAAGGGCCAGTGCGAGAAGCTGAAGACCGACGACCGCATCGTCGACTGGGACGCCTTTGTCTGGTTCACGAAGATGAACCAGCTCCTCGTCACGGCGAACGGCGGCCGGGTCGAGCAGGAGTTCGACTACCTCGTCCCGGGCATGAGCGTCACCGCGAACGAGGGCGCCGAGACGGTGACCCGCAGCTTCGGCGGCTTCGGCCTCGGCCGGCAGGGCGGCATGGAGCTGCTCGATGACGTCGACTTCGAGGCGCAGGGCGCGCGGATCTCCGAGGAGGTCATCGAACTCCTCTCCGCCCCGAACTGCCCCTCCGGCTCGATGGACCTGCTGCTCGACGCCACGCAGATGTACCTGCAGATCCACGAGTCGATCGGCCACCCGCTCGAGCTCGATCGGATCCTCGGCGACGAGCGCAACTACGCCGGCACGAGCTTCGTCACGCTCGACATGCTCGGCGAGTACCGCTACGGCTCCGACCTGTTGAACATCACGTTCGACCCCACGATCGAGTCCGAGTTCGCGACCTACGCGTACGACGACGACGGGGTGAAGGCTACGAAGGAGTACATCATCAAGGACGGGATCCTGCTCCGCGGCCTCGGCGGCGTGACCTCGCAGGCGCGCGCCGGCAAGCCGGGCGTCGCGAACTCCCGCGCCTGCTCCTGGAACCGCCAGCCGATCGACCGGATGGCGAACCTGAACCTCGAGCCGGGCGACTCCAGCTTCGAGGACATGGTCGGCTCGATCGAGAACGGCGTCTACATGAAGTCGAACAACTCCTGGTCGATCGACGACAGCCGCAACAAGTTCCAGTTCGGCTGCGAGTACGGCCGGATCATCAAGGA
>JBDLIY010000047.1:0-14220 GCA_039714635.1 Planctomycetota bacterium | reverse complement strand
CGACCGACTTCGATCGCCTGACCGAGTGCGACGTGATCTCGGTCTGCGTCCCCACGCCGCTCGGCAAGACGAAGGACCCCGACCTGTCGTTCGTCCTCTCCGCCACGGAGGACGTCGCGAAGCGGCTCCGGCCGGAACAGCTCGTGCTGCTCGAGTCCACGACGTATCCGGGCACCACCGAGGAGGTCGTCCTGCCGACGCTGGAGTCCTCCGGCCTCACGGTGGGGAAGGACTTCTACCTCGCGTTCTCGCCGGAGCGCGTGGACCCGGGCAACCCGGTCTACGGCGTGAAGAACACGCCGAAGGTCGTCGGCGGCATGACGAAGGAGTGCACGGAGCTGGCCACGGCGATGTACGCGAAGGCGATCGACACCGTCGTCCCCGTGAGCTCTCCGGCGGCGGCGGAGACCGCGAAGCTGCTGGAGAACACGTTCCGCAGCGTGAACATCGGCCTCGTGAACGAGGTCGCGATCATGTGCGACCGCCTGGGCATCGACGTCTGGGAGGTCATCGACGCGGCCGCGACGAAGCCCTTCGGCTTCATGCGCTTCTACCCGGGCCCCGGGCTCGGCGGCCACTGCATCCCGATCGACCCGCTGTACCTCTCGTGGAAGCTTCGGGCCCTGGACTACAAGGCGCGCTTCATCGACCTCGCCGGAGAGGTCAACTCCGAGATGCCGTCCTACGTCCTCTCCAAGGTCGTGCTCGGGCTGAACGACCACAAGAAGGCGGTGAACGGCTCCAAGGTCCTCGTCGTCGGCGTCGCGTACAAGGAGGACATCGACGACACGCGCGAGTCGCCGGCGTTCGACATCATCAACCTGATGCGCGCGCGGGGCGCGGAGGTGGCGTACCACGACCCCTTCGTGCCGGACCTCAGGATCAACGGGGACGTGCTCTCGTCCCAGCCGCTGGTCGCCGACGGCTACGACTGCGCGGTCATCACCACGGCCCACAGTGACATCGACTACGGACGGATCGTCGCGGACTTCCCCCTCGTGATCGACACCCGGAACGCCACGAGGGACCATCCGGCGGACCACGTACTGAGAATCTGAGCCGGGGATATGAGTTGGGAAACTGAGCGGGGAACCAGATGGCCAGGATCTTCCTGACCGGCGGCGCGGGTTTCATCGGCTCCCACACGGCCGAGGCTCTCCTCGCCCGGGGAGACCACGTCGTCACGTTGGACAATCTCAACGGCTTCTACGACCCCGCGATCAAGCGGACGAACGTCGAAGCTCTCTCCGCCCATGACGGATTCACGTTCGTGGAAGGCGACATCCGGGACGCCGCCGCCGTGGCGGAAGCCATGGACGGCGCGGACGCGGTGATCCACCTCGCGGCGATGGCCGGCGTCCGTCCCTCCATCGAGGACCCCGCGCTCTACACCGACGTGAACCTCGGCGGCACGACCCTCCTGCTCGAAGCGGCGGTGGAACGGGGGGTCGGGAAGTTCGTCTTCGCTTCCTCGTCCTCGGTCTACGGCGAGCGGCAGGACCCGCCGTTCTCCGAGACCGACCCGGTGGACCATCCGATCTCTCCCTACGCGGCGACGAAGAAGGCGGGGGAACTCCTGGCCCACACCTTCCACGCGCTTCACGGCCTCCCGGTGGCCTGCCTGCGCTACTTCACGGTGTACGGCCCGCGGCAGCGGCCGGAGATGGCGATCCACAAGTTCACCCGGCGGATTCTCGAAGGACGGCCGATCCCGATGTTCGGCGACGGGTCCTCGGCGAGGGACTACACCTTCATCTCGGACATCGTCGGCGGCACCGTGCGCGCGCTCGACGGCGTTTCGGGCTACCGCGTCTACAACCTCGGCGGGTCCGGCGTGACGACGCTGGCGAGGCTGATCGAGGTCATCGCGGAGGCGGTCGGTCGCGAAGCCGTGATCGAGAAGATGCCGAACCAGGCGGGGGACGTCTCTCTCACCTCGGCGGACGTGTCCCGCGCGAAGGCGGAGCTGGGGTACCGGCCGCAGGTCGCCATCGAAGAGGGCGTGCGTCGCTTCGTGGAGTGGTACCGGGGGACGCACGCGTGAAGGTCCTCCTCGTCGCGGGGGCTCGGCCGAACTTCGTGAAGATCGCCCCGCTCGTCGCGGCGCTCTCCGATGCCGGCGGCTTCGAGACGCGCATCCTCCACACCGGGCAGCACTACGACGAGGAGCTGTCCCGGGTCTTCTTCGACGAACTCGGGATCCCGCGGCCCGACGAGAACCTGGGGGTCGGTTCGGCGAGCCACGCGGTCCAGACCGCCCGCATCATGACCGGCTTCGAACCCGTGCTCGAACGCGAGCGACCGGACCTCGTCGTGGTGGTGGGGGACGTCAACTCCACCGTGGCCTGCTCGCTCACCGCGGTGAAGCTCGGGGTTCCGGTAGCTCACGTGGAGGCCGGCCTGAGGTCGTTCGACCGGACGATGCCCGAGGAGGTCAACCGCATCCTGACGGACGCGATCTCCGACCTCCTGTTCGTCACCGAGCCGAGCGGCGTGGCGAACCTCGAACGCGAGGGCGTGAACGGCGAGGTCCACCTCGTCGGGAACGTGATGATCGACACGCTTCTCCGTCATCGCGATCGTGCCCTCGCGCGCGCCGTGCCGGAACGGCTCGGGGTGGCGCCCGGAGAGTACGTGCTCCTCACCCTGCACCGCCCCGCGAACGTCGACGATCCCGCGATCCTCGGCGGCGTCCTCGATGCGGTGGAGGAGATCGCGTCGAAGCGGACGGTCCTCTTCCCGGTCCATCCGCGCACCCGGACGGCGATCGACGCGGCGGGGCTCTCGGCGCGCATTTCGGCCGTACCGGGCCTCCGCGGGCTCGATCCCCTCGGATATCTCGACTTCATCGGCCTTTTGAATGATGCTAGAGCCGTTCTCACGGACTCGGGCGGGATCCAGGAAGAGACGACGGTCCTCGGCGTTCCCTGCCTGACGCTCCGCGACAACACCGAGCGACCGATCACGGTCGATGAGGGCACGAACCGACTGGTGGGACTCGATTCCGGTCGGATCCTCCGCGCTTACGCGGAGATCGAGGCGGAAGGCGGGGGGGGCGTGCGGCGGCCGGATCTCTGGGACGGCGAAGCCGCCCGACGGATCGTCGCGATCCTCGCTGCGCGGGAGGTGGAATAGATGGCGAAGTACATGATCACCGGTGGAGCGGGCTTCATCGGTTCCAACATCGCGCAACGCCTCGTGGAACGCGGCGAGAAGGTCATCGTCTTCGACAACTTCGTCACGGGACACCGGCGGAACCTCGAGGAGATCGAGAAGGCGAAGAACCTCCGCATCGTCGAGGGCGACGTCCGGGATCTCCCCGCCGTGAAGAAGGAGGCCCGCCGGGCGGACTTCATCCTCCACCTGGCCGCTCTCCCGAGCATCCTGCGGTCGATGAAGGACCCCGCCGAGAGCCACGAGGTCAATGCCGGCGGGACGCTGAACGTCCTCATCGCCGCGAAGACCTACGCCTGCGTCAAGCGCGTGGTCTACGCGTCGTCGTCTTCCGCCTACGGCGACAGCCCGACGCTGCCCAAGGTCGAGACGATGCAGAACCATCCGCTCTCGCCCTACGCGGTCTCCAAGATCGCGGGCGAGGACTTCTGCCGGATGTTCTACAACACGATGAAGGTCGATACCGTGTGCCTGCGGTACTTCAACATCTTCGGGCCGCGGCAGGACCCGACCTCCCAGTACGCGGCCGTCGTCCCGAAGTTCGTCAATGCCCTGCTGCGCGGCCGCGATCCCCTCATCTTCGGTGACGGCAAGCAGTCGCGGGACTTCACTTTCGTGGAGAACGTGGTCGACGCGAACGTTCTCGCCACGCAGACGCCCAAGGCGGGCGGCGAGGTGCTGAACATCGCCTGCGGCTCGCGCGTCACGGTGCTCGGCCTCGCCAGCTTCATCGGGCAGATCCTCGACCGCGACGTCAATCCCCGGTTCGACAAGAGCCGGGCCGGCGACGTCCGTCACTCTCTCGCCGACATCACGAAGGCGCGGGAGTTCCTCGGCTACCGTCCCCGGTTCGGCATCGAGGAAGGCCTGAAGGTCACCGTGGAGTGGTACCAGCGCCGTCTTCGCCGCTGACGACGGCGGAGGGGCCGGAATCAGAGAGGGCCGCCACCGGATGGGTGGCGGCCCTCTCTCATGGTCTTCCGGGTTGGTCGACCGGGCAGTTGGTCGGCCGGTCGTCAGGCCGGTCGGCGCTTCCGCCGCCGGACGTTCCACGCACCCAGGCCCGCGGCGCCGAGGCCGAACAGCAGCCACGTGCCGGGTTCGGGAAGGGCGACGGCGTCGATGAGGAGCTGGGCGCCCATGTCCGCGTCCGCCAGGACGATCAGGAAGGTGATGCTCGTGATATCCGTCGCCGCGCTGAGCGTGTATTCCAGGGCGAAGAGTTTGTTCGCGTTCTTCGTCCCCGAAATCGTCGTGGTGGGCGTCCCGACGACGGAAGTGCCGTTGACCTTGGTGACCCGCCCCGAGACGGTGCCCTTCACGTCCGCGTCGACGACGAAGTAGACCTTCCGCGTCCCGGAGCTGATGGTGGTCTTGGGGAAGTCGTAGGTGACGAAGATGAGGGTGACCGTGCCGTCCTTCTGCTTGAACGAGGCCCGGTTGTCGTCGGCCTCGCTCGTCCCGCCGGCGGACTTGGAGAGGTCCTGCACGTCCGCGTAGTAGGAACTGTCCAGCGTCGCCTTGTTGGCGAAGACCAGGGCGTGGGCGTCCGGCGCCATGACCACGAGGGCCGAGAAGACGGTGATGGTTGCGACGAGGGTTCTCATCCCGACGGTCTTCCTGTGGAGGGTCAGACCCTCTCTGCCTCGATCAAATACCCGGAAAACTCTACGACCCGATTCGTCGGATGTCAACATGTGGCGGGCAGTTAGGGCCCGTCTGGAGACAGGCGTGTCAGTCCATCGAGCTGCGCCCCCCGAATGGAGCGATTGTCTCCAGACGGGCCCTCAGCGAAATTCGGAGGACAGCCGGACGACCTCCGGATCCCGGGAGAGTTCCGGGGCGAGGGCGAGAGCACGGGAGATCGTCCGCTTCGCGTCTCCGGGACGTTCCAGGGCGATCTGGGCCCGGGCGACGCTGACGAGGAGACGGGCGATGAGACCGGCGTGCGACGGATCCCGCTTCTCGGCGACGGCGACGGCCTCCCGGAACCGGGCGAGCGCCGCCTCCGCCCGATCCTGCCGGAGGAGGATCACCCCGAGCGTGTCCAGGGGCTCGGGCTGGCCCGGGAGAACCTCCACCGCCCGCCGGGCGAGCTGGTGGGCCGCGACGAGGCGGTCGGAGCGGCGCGGCTCCTCGAGCTTCTCCGCGGTGCGGCCGACGAGGTCGGCGAGGTTGTTCATCGCCCGTCCGTAGTCGGGGAGGATGCCGAGGGCGTGCCGGTAGCAGGCCTCGGCGCGCGCCTCGACGCCGGCGACGTCCCAGGCCTGTCCGAGGAGATACCAGGCGTAGGTGGCGTGGATGGCCAGGGGGCCGCCGGCGAGGGCGACCTTCCGCTTCCCGAGCCATGTCGCGAACTCGACTTCGAGCGGTCTCACCTCGTCGGCGCGGTCCGCCTGCAGGAGATACAGGAGCAGGAGATTCAGCGCCCTCAGGTGGAGCTCGTCGCGCCCGGTTCCGGTGGCGAGCGCGGCCCGGAGGTGATCCTCGGCCTCGCCGCTGTCCGGCTGGGAGGCCAGGAGCGCCTGGGCCAGCAGCACACGGGCGTCCGCCTTGCGGGACGTCTTCGCCAGGTGGTCCCGCGCGAACGTGAGGGCCTCGTCGGGACGGCCCTCAAAGATGAGAAGATCGACGAGCGAGTCGGCGCCCACGGTGTGGTCGGGATCGTGCCGGAGCGCCTCGCGGTAGATGCGTTCCGCCTCGGCGGTCTTCCCGCGCTCGTGGAGGAGGCGCGCCATCAGCGTCTTCGCCATGGTGTCGTCCGGACGGGCCGCGATCCGCCGGTCGACCAGGGCCGCCGCCTCGTCGTGTCGCCCGAGGGCCGTCAGGGCGTCGAGAAGCACGAGGAGCGTCTCGAGGCGTCCGGGCTCGAGCGCGTGGGCCTTCTCCAGGGGCGGCAGGGCGCCGCGGGCGTCGTTCTGCCGGAGCCGGCAGACACCCAGCGAGCGGAGGGAACTCGCGTCGTCGGGGGCGAGTTCCAGGTGGCGTTCGAAGGCCGGTGCGGAGAGCTTCCACTCGCGCTGGGCCATGAGAACGGCGGCGTAGAGCTGGAGCGTCGGGGCGAGGTAGCTCTCCGGGAGGTCGCCGTCGGGCGCTTCGAGGTCGCGCAGGAGGCCCTCGCAGAGCGCGCGGGACCGGACGAGGAGGCTCGGGTTCGACTTAAAGCCCGCGTGGTAGAGAGCCTTGGCCAGGAGGGCCCGCAGCCGGGCATCCGCGGGTGACTGCCGGAGGGAGAGGCTGAGGAGTTCGGCGGCCTGGGACGGGCGGCCGGCCTCGATCAGTTCCTCCGCCCACTCCACGTGGACGTCGGCGAGGAGCACTCGCGCGGTGCCGAGGCGGGGCTCGATCTCGAGGGCGCGCTGGAGCGCCGTCGCCGCCTCCGCGTGGTCGCCGACGCCGGCGCAGGCCACCGCGAGGAAGAAGGCCATGCGCGGGTCGTCCGGCTCGCGCTTCGCCGCGTTCCGAAGCAGGCGGGCCGCCTCCTCGTGGTCTCCGGCGAGGAGGGCCAGCCGGCCCCGGAGGTAGATGTCGATCGCGGATTCCGGGGCGATCTCCCGCACTCGCCGCGCCACCTCTCTTGCCGTCGCCACGTCGTCCGTGCCCGTGAGGCAGGTCTCGAACCGGAGCCTCAGGGCGGTCTGGTTGCCCGGGTCGGCCGCGAGGACCTTGCCGATCCAGGGGCGCGCGCTCTTAGCGTCCCCCGAGTCGAGAAGCATGGTGGCGAACGCCAGGGGGCCGGCCACCGAATCCGGGTGCCGTTCCAGGTAGTCGAGCCAGACGCGCCGGGCGCTCTCGGAACCGCCGCTTCCCCCGCGGGCCGCGCGAACCTGGGCCAGGGCGTCCGTGACCTCCAGGCGTGCATCGGGCGAGGGGGCCAGCCGGGAGGCCTCGGTCAGGATCTCCTCCGCGGCGTCGAGTTCACCGTTCCGGGCGAGCATCAGGCCCAGGCTGACGCGGATGCGGACCGGGTCATCCGACGTCTCCACGGCGTTCCGGAGGGTCTCGATGGCCCGGTCGGGCCGGCCCTCGTCCTCGATGGTCTGGATGCGTGAGAGAAGGATCGCGGCGTCCGCCCGGCGGGGGCGCGCGGCCCGGACGGCCGTCACGTCGTCCCGGGCGTTACGGACGAAGCCGGCGCGAAGCCAGGCCTCGCCGCGCGCCAGGAGGAGGTCGGGGTGGCGACCCTCCAGATCGATGAGGGAGCTCAACTCCCGGGCCTCGAGTTCGTACTCGCGGCGCAGGGCGTGGGCGGTGGCGAGAAGCCGGCGCACGGCGGGGTCCGCGGGGGCGCTCCGCGTGAGCTTGTGGAGGACCTGCACCGCCCGGTCCAGGTCGCGGCGGCGGAGGGCGAGCTTCCCCTCGAGAAAGGCCCGGTATGTCGGGAGGCGGTCGGGGGTCTTCGGATCCTCGATCTTCAGGAGCCCCTCCGCCTCGGTAAGACGCTGGAGGAAGCGTGGATCGTCGGGTGGCGTATCCAGGAGAAGATCGGCCAGGCGGAGGGTCGCCTCGGAGTTCGGGTCCTTCGCCCTCGCGGCCAGACGGGCCTCCGCGGCTTCGGTGGACCCGGGGCGGGCGACGAGGGCGTCGACCAGCGAGATCACCAGAAGCTCGTTGTCCGGGTGGTGGACGAGCCCCTCCTCGGCGAGGACCCGGGCGGCCTCCGGATCTCCCGCGGCGATCCGGCGCCGGATCTCCCGGCGGAGGACCCGGACGTCGCGCGGGTGGTTCTCGAGGGCCGTCTTCTCCACCGCCCGGGCGCGATCTTTTTGGCCGAGTCCCCGGAACGCGTCCGCGACGGCGAGGAGATCCAGGGGGTCGTCGACCTCGCCGAGAACGCCGTTGAGCTCGCGGAGGGCGGTCGCCTGGCGTCCCAGCTTCCAGGAGATCCTGGCCCCGAGGATCCGGTGCGCCGGCCCGGGGTCCTCGACACGCTTGAGCTGGCGATCCGCTTCGGCGTACTCGCCGCGGATCCACGCGACCCGCGCGAGGAGGAACCGGAGATCCCGGTTCCTGGTGTGGTCTTCGGGGTGGTTTCCGGGCGTCGCGGACAGCGCTCTCTGCGCGACCTCCTTCGCCCGCGTCAGGTAGTGCTCCCGGCCGCCGCGGGATGCCAGGTGGATCCCCGCGGACTCGTAGACCATCGTGATCTCGGCGAGGAGCAGCCAGGCCTCGGGGTCGTCGACCTGGCCGGAATCCACCGCGGCCTGCAGGTGGTGGCCGGCCAGGCGAAGATCGAGCAGGTCGGGCCGGGTGTGGATCTTCCCGAGAAGCAGGTGGGCCCGGGCCTGCATGCTGGCCATGGAGAGCGAGGCGGTGTGCCGGAGGATCCGGCGGGCGTGCCCGGCGGCCCGCGCGTGGTCGCCGGCCTGCCAGGCGCAGACCGCCAGGACGAGGTGGGGGGCGATCCGGTCGGGAGCGAGATCGAGAGCGGTCCGTGCGTGCCGCTCCGCGTCTTCGAAACGCGCCATGGCGAGGTAGCTGCGGGCGAGTTGCTCGTGCGCCCGGTGTTCGTCCGGCCAGCGCTGGAGCAGATGGAGCAGGCGGACGGTGGCGGCCTGGTAGCGCTGGGCGTCGTAGTCCGCCTTCGCGTCCTCCAGCGTCTGCCAGCGCCGGTCGAGGCGGTCCTTCCGGAGAAGGAACCAGGCGCTCGCGGATCCCGCGATGATCACGAGGAGCGTGGCGGCGAGGATGAGCCGCCACGGACGCCGTGGCCGGTAGCGTCGCGGGACCATGTCGGCTCCGCACTTCGAGCATCGGTCGGCGTAGACCGACTGCGTCGCATCGCACTCTTCGCAGAGAGTGAGGAGCATCGCACCGCAGTGCGCGCAAGTCCCGGCGTCGGGCGCCACCCGACGCCCGCAGGTCCAGCAGGCTTCACCTTTGCCCATGCGCTTCGTCTCCGGCTCTCCGTGGCAGTTCGCCAATACTGGGTGACCCGCGGGATCGGGCGGAGGAAAAACCCCCGCGCGCGCCTGACCCGGCGGTCCTTGACGCTCGTGAACGGAGGGCGGTAGGCTCGCCGCGCCGCCGGGCCGCGGAGGGACCGGGGCGAGGCACTCGTCCGGGGAGACCGGGAGCGTTCATTGGCGCGGGACAGGATTGCCGTCGGGGTTGTCGTCCGGAGAGTCCTGCCGCCGATCGTCCTCGGCCTGCTCTGCCTGGCCCTGTTCTCGCCACGCCTCCTCCACCTGGCGCGGTACACCTGGCAGGAGGACCGCTACTCCCACGCCTGGTTCATCCCGCTCGTCAGCCTGCTCTGGCTGTGGGTTCATCGGCGGGAGATCGCGACGGCGCCCCGACGCCCGGCGAACACGGGGGCCGCCCTCGTGGGAATCGGGATCCTCCTGTGGATCGCGGCGCAGGGCCGGAGCTTCAACGCCCTCGCCCACCTCTCCATGATGCTGGTGCTCGTGGGGGTGGTGGCCGGTTCCGGCGGGTGGGCGTTCTTCCGGGCCGTGGCGTTCCCGACGCTCTACCTGGTCTTCGTCTTCCCGGTCCCGAAACGCCTGGACGACGTCTACGTGGGGCCCCCGCTCCAGGCCGTCGCTTCGTCCGTCTCCGCGAAGCTCATCGATCTGTTCGGAGTCCCCGTCGTCCGCGAGGGAAACGTCATCGACGTTCCCGGGACGCGGCTGCTGGTGGAGGAGGCCTGCAGCGGGATCCACAGCCTCTACACCCTGGCCGCCCTGGGGACCGCCTGGGTCTTCTTCGGGGAGCGCCGGACGTGGGAGCGGATCGTGCTGATCGCGGCGACGGTCCCGATCGCGATCGCCGCGAACGTCTTCCGGGTGACCGTGACGGGGCTCCTCGCGTACTACGTCGACCCGGCGCTCGCGGACGGCTTCTTCCACGAGTTCGGCGGGATGGTCGTCTTCGCGTTCGGCCTGCTGGCCCTGCTCGCGCTCTCCGGAGTGCTCCGGCTCGTGTCCCCGGCCCGGCCGCGGGAGGAGGCGGAATGAAGGGCCGCCTTCGCGTCGCGCTCTTCTCGGAGCTTCCCACGCCCTATCGCTGGCCCGTGTTCGAGCGGCTGCTGGCGCGGCCGGAACTCTCCCTGCGGGTCTTCTTCTGCGCCCGCGGGGAGCCGGACCGCGACTGGTCCTTCCCGTTCGAGCCCGACGGCCGCGTCCGGTTCCTGCCGGTGACGACGCTCTCGCGCTCCGGCGCGCGCTCGGTGCACGTTCACGTCAACCCGACGGTCTTCGGCGAACTCGCGCGAGGCCGGTTCGACGTCGTGGTCCTGCCGGGCTACGCGATGTTCGCCAGCCAGGCCGGGGCGCTCTGGTGCCGGGCGACGGGAACCCCGTACGTGCTGTTCTCGGAGACGACGCACCTGGGCCGGCGCCGCCCCGCGGTCCGGGCGCTGAAGAGGCTGCTCCTTCCGGTGCTGGTGGGCGGTGCGAAGGCCTGGCTGGCGACCGGTTCGCTCTCGCGCGAGTACCTGGTCTCCTGGGGAGCGCGTGGGGAGGACGTCTTCCCGTTCCCCAACTCCCCGGACGTCGAGGCCTTCGGGCGCGGCGCGCGCCGGTCGGAGGAGCTCCGGCGGGCGCACGGCGTGACGGACGAGACCGTCGTCCTCTTCGTCGCCCGCCTGCTCGGCGTGAAGCGGGCCGACCTGCTGATCGAGGCGGCGGCGCGGCTGACCGATCGCGGCAAAAAGCTCGCGGTCTGGATCGCCGGCGAAGGGGCGGAGCGGGAATCGCTCCGGCACCTGGCGCGGGAGGTCGGATGCGTCTCGTTTCTCGGAAACGTCGCGACGGGAGATCTCCCCGCGCTCTACGGTTCCGCCGACATCTTCGTGCTGCCCTCCGATCACGAGCCGTGGGGGGCCGTGGTCGGCGAGGCGATGGCGTGCGGGCTGCCGGTCGTCGTCTCGGACCACGTGGGCTCGGCTCCGGACCTCGTCGTGCCGGACGAAACCGGTCTCGTGTTCCCCCGCGGGGACGCGGCGGCGCTGGCCGATACGCTGGAACGACTCTTGTCGGATCCCGGGCGCCGCCGGAGAATGGGCCGTCGCGCGGCGGAACGGATCGCCGCGTACTCGCACGACGCCTGCGTCGAGTCATTCCTGCGGGCCGTGCATACGGCGGCCCGTGCCCGGTGACCGGACTTGTCACGAACCCGATTCCTCGTCCTGGCCTTCCTGCTGCTCGCCGGCATCGGCGTGACGTTCGGCATGGTGGGGAATCCGTTCGAGGCGACGGGATATCGTCCGCTGGCGCGGCCGTTCGAGGAGTTCCCGGCCCGGATCGTTTCCGCATCGGGCGTCGAGTGGACCGGCGAGGACCGGCCCCTGCCGGCGACCGTGACCCGCATCGTGGGGATGGACCGGTACCTCCGCCGTGACTACCGCTCGGAAGACGGCCGCAATGTGCTGCTGTTCGTCAGCTACTTCGGCAATCTCGCCGCGGGGATCGACACGATCTATCACAACCCGACCGTCTGCTTCCCGACGCACGGCTGGACGCAGGTGGAGGAGGCGAGGGCGCTCGCGGGGGACGTGCCGGTCACGAAGTACCGGTTCGTCAAGGGCGCTCGGGAGACCGTCGTGTTGAACTTCTTCGTCGTCAACGGGCGGAGCGTGGCGCGATCGGCCCGGGAGGATCCGGTGGAGCTGGCGCGGCAGAAGTTCTCGCTGGCGTCCGGCCCCGGCTACTACGCGCAGGTGCAGGTCGTGGCCTCCCAGGGCACGGGCGGAGCGGATGCGGGAGAGCGTGCGCTCGGCTTTCTCGCCGCCGCGGCGCGCTTCCTGTTCATACACTTCGAGGACGGAGAGGGATCGTGAAGCAGGTGGCCCAGTCACTGTCCGGGGGACGGCCCCGGGTCCTCCAGGTGCCGGAGCCGGCGCTGCGGCCGGGCGGGGTGCTCGTCACGACGCGGTGGTCGCTGATCAGCGCGGGTACGGAGCGGATGATCGTCGACCTGGCGGGCAAGAGCCTCGCCGGCAAGGCGCGCTCGCGGCCGGACCACGTCCGGAAGGTGCTCGCGAAGGTCCGGACGGACGGCCTGGCGGCCACCGTGAACGCGGTGCGGGCCCGACTGAAGGGGGACCTCCCCCTCGGCTATTCCGCGAGCGGCGTCGTGGCCGCCGTCGGGCGCGGGGTCGAGGACCTCGCCGTCGGCCAGGAGGTCGCCTGCGCCGGCGCCGGCCACGCCAACCACGCCGAGGTGGTGTTCGTCCCGCGCAACCTCGTGGTGCCCGTTCCGCGGGGGCTCTCGCTGCGGGAGGCGGCCACGGTGACGCTCGGGGCGGTCGCCCTGCAGGGGGTCCGCCGCACCGAGCCCGTCCTGGGGGAGCGGATCGCCGTCATCGGTCTCGGGATGCTGGGACTCCTCACGGTGCAGTTGCTGCGGTCGGCGGGCTGCCACGTGTTCGCGTTCGATCTCGATCCCGCGAAGGCCCGCCTCGCGAAGTCCCTGGGCGCCGAGGTCGCGATGTCCCCCGAGGACGGGGACGCCGAAGCGGCGGCGCGGTCGGCGAGCGGGGGACACGGCCTCGACGCGGCGGTCGTGACCGCGGCGTCCTCGACGAGCGAGCCGGCGGTGCTGGCCGGACGCCTGTGCCGGCTGGGCGGCCGCGTCACGATCGTGGGGGCGGTCGGCCTCGACCTGCCGCGCGGGCTCTACTACGACCGGGAGCTCGACCTGCGCGTCGCCCGCTCCTACGGTCCCGGCCGGTACGACCCGGACTACGAGGAGAAGGGGATCGACTATCCCTACGCGTACGTCCGGTTCACCGAGGGCCGGAACATGGAGGAGTACCTCTCCCTCCTCGCGCGCGGGGACGTGGAGGTCGACCCCCTGCTCACCGGCGAGTTCGGGATCGAGGAGGGGGAACGGGCGTACGACTTCCTGATGGGGGAGGAGGGGACCGACGCGATCGGCCTGCTGTTCTCCTATCCGGAAGAGCCGTCGCCCGCCCGGCCGGCGGCGGAGCGCGGTCGCGTCGACCTGCGCCGGCGGGACCCGGCGGAAGGCGGCGTGGGCGTGGGACTGGTCGGCGCCGGGGCCTTCGCGCGCTCGGTGCTGCTGCCCGCTCTCGGTCGCCTCCCGGCGTTCCGCCCGACGGGCGTCGTCACGGCGACGGGCCTGACCGCGGTCGCCACGGCCCGGGACGCGGGCTTCGCCTTCGCGACGACGGACCTCGACGAACTCCTCCGCGACGGGGAGACGAAAGCCGTCCTGATCGCGACGCGTCACGCGGACCATGCGGGCATGGCGGTCGCGGCTCTCGAGGCGGGAAAGGACGTCTTCCTCGAGAAGCCCCTGGCGATGAGTCCGCGTGAACTCGACGAGTTGAGCGAGGCGGTGGCCGGGAGCGGCCGGCTGCTCCAGGCGGGCTTCAACCGGCGTTTCGCTCCGCACGTGGAGCTTCTGCGCCGGCGGTTCGCGGGGCGCGCCGGGCCGATCCACATGCTCTACCGCGTCAACGCGGGGCCGATCCCGGCGGAGCACTGGACGCGGGACCTCGCCCAGGGTGGCGGCCGGATCGTGGGGGAGGTCTGTCACTTCGTCGACCTGTTGCTGCACCTCGCCGGGCGCCCGCCGGTCCTGGTCACGGCGGAAGGGCTTCCCGAGGAGGGGGTGAGCGCGACGATCCGCTTCGCCGACGGCTCCGTCGGCACGATCGTCTACGCCGTGTCCGGCGATCCCGTCGTGGGCAAGGAGCGCCTGGAAGTCTTCGGGGACGGCCGGTCGGGGATCGTGGACAACTTCCGGGTCGCGACGGTGGCGTCGGGCGGCCGACGAACGAAGCTCCGCGGCGCCGGCGGCAAGGGCCACCGCGAGCAGATGCGGGCCTTCCTCGAAGCGGTGCGGACGGGAGGCCCGTCCCCGGTTCCGTACTCCCAGGCGGCGTGGAGTACGCGGGCGACGTTCGGCATCCTCGACTCGCTGGCCGGCGGCGGGGCGGTGGAGCTCGGATGAACCGGACCTGGCGCACGGTGCGGCACCTGGGCGCGGGGCAGATCCTCTCGCGGGTCGCCCTGCGGGGCCGGGCGGCCGCGATGCGCGCGGCTCCGGGGCTCGCCACTGCGGTCGCCCGTCGGG
>JBDLIY010000046.1:0-14391 GCA_039714635.1 Planctomycetota bacterium | reverse complement strand
GAGGGAGTGAACCGGAGGCGGCTCTCGACCGGGCGATCCAACTCGCCGACGCCGCGCGGCGCCTGCACCTCACCGAAAAGAACTGCCCGTTCTCGCCGGCCGGCGTCGTGATGCGGATCGGATCCGACCCGGAAGCCCTCGCCGGGTTCGTCCGGGAGCACATCGGCTACGAGCCGTACGTCGGAGTCGTCCGGGGGGCTCGGGGCACCCTCGCCGCCGGCGCCGGCGGTGACTGGGACCGTGCCGTCCTGCTCGCGGCGCTCCTCGCGGAGGCGGGGTACGAGTCGCGGCTGGTTGCCGTCGAACGAACCGACACGGAGCGGGCGGCACGCGTCGACGCCTTCCTCGCGAGCCGGGGACGGGAGCGCGCGCTGGGCGCGGCCGGCCCGAACCGGCCGACCCGGCTGCCGACGCCGTCTCCGCTGCTCGCGGAGGTCGGCGTTTCGCTCCCCAATCTCGATCTCGACCTGGCCCGGGGCGCCGCGCGCTGGCGAAAACTCCTCGACGAGTCCCAGGACGCCGCCGCGGGCCTGATGCCCGTCCTCAGGAAGGCGCTCGACGCCGGGGGCGCGAAAATCGGTCGACCCCTCGACGAGTGGAAACGCGCTCTCGCCGGCGGCGCGGCCGAGCGCGTCCTCGTCCTGGCCGCGGGCCACCGGCTGAACCCCGGTCCGGATCCCGCGAACGCCCCGGCCCCGGACGCTCGGGCAAAGACGTACGAGCAGCCTCCCGTGGAACGTGTGGCCCGCCTCGGAGTCCGCCTCGGCATGTCCGTCGCGGGCGAAGGTGCGCCGGAGGATCCCGTGGTCCTGCTCGACCGGACGTTCGAGGTCGGCGAGCTCTTCGCCCGGCCGATCCGGTTCCAGATCGCCCCGGACGGGAGCGCGGGAGGACGAGAGCCTCCGAACGAATGGAGCGAGGAGGAGTGGGCCGAACGCATCGCGAAGTTCGAGCGCTTCCAGGCCATGCTCGAGGTGGGCCGGCTCTGGATCTCTTCCGACGCCTTCGATGTGTACGGCCGAACCTTCAAGGTCAAGGGAGACGGCCGGATCGAGAGCGCGAAGGGCATGGGCAGTTCGGTCGGCAGAGGCTTCGGCTTCGGCGGCGGGGGCAAGGAAACGCCGTCGACACCGAAGACCCGGATCGGCGCCCTGACACTCGAACTGACGCTCACGCTTCCCGGAACCGAGCCGATCCGCGCGCGCCGCCTGATCTGGGGAGACCTGCGCCGCGACGTGAGCCCGGTCTACCTGACGGACCTGGTGGTCTTCGGCGGGCCGGTCGGCCCGGAGACGCTCCTCTGGCGGACGTTCGACGCGGCGACGGCGAACATCCGCTTCGAAGCCCGCATCCTCTCCTCCGACGACCGCTACCGCATGGTCCGGACGGACGACATGCGGATGCTCCATCAGACGCTCCAGGACTGGCAACTGGCTCGGCTGGGGATCGCGGCGCGCCTGCTCGAGGCGAACGACGGGCTCGCCCTTCTCGGTGGTCCCGCCCTCGTGATGAAGTCGGAGTTCATCGTCCCGGACAAGACGGAGAAGACCATCCGCCGGCGCACCGTGATCGACGTGGTGCACGACGGGGTGCTCCTCGTGCCGAGGAAGGCCGAGGCCGGCCCGCTGGCGGCCGAAGCGAACATGATGCTGGGCGCGGCGAAGACGATCCTCGAGTCGTGTCTCGTCCGCGAGCGCCGGCCGACGGCCCGGGTGGCGGGTGCGTTCGCGGCCTTCGAGCGGGCCGCGATCGAGGGTCACGCTCCCGCGGTCGCGCGCGTCCCCGACATCGAGGCGGCCGGGCCGCCGGAACTCGCGCGTTGGGCGATCGAGGGCTCACCGCCCGGCCGGATCCTGGTGTTCCCTCGCGCCGGAGACGGCTCCTGGTTCTCCATCGACCCGGCCACCGGCGCGGCGATCGGACGCGGGGGCGGAGGTGAGGGACAGTCGCTGGCCGAGTACAAGGCCGCGATCAAGACCGCCCTGAAGAACCTCAAGTGCATGCTCTCCCTGGCGAAGGGCATGGGGCAGGGCCAGTCCAACGCCCGGAACTCCTACGAGTGGATGAAGTGCGTCACGGGCTTCGATCCGGCGAAGGCCAGCAGCTACACGGGTGCCGTCGCCAGCTACCAGAGCACCACGATGGGCTTCAGCATGTGGAGCTCGATCACCAAGGCCGTGTCGGGCTGCGAGAAGCTCGTCGCCAAGGCGAAGAAGTAGCCGGCCGGGCCATTCGGTATGCCCCGGCAGTGGCCGGGGAGTCTCCGGCGAGGGAGTGCTTGACATGAAAACGGTCCCGGTCGTCTCCCTTCTGTGCCTGTTGGCGGCGGCCTCCCTCGCGTCGGCCGCCGATGACCCCGCGACGCTCGTCGGCGCGTGCGATCCCTTCGACTGGTCCGCGGCGAAGCTGGGCCGGAAGGGACTGCTCGAAGGAGCGGGCCTCGGGGACGAGACGCTGATCGCGCTCACCGGTGGCGGCCTCGTCTCGTCGGGGTCCCCGGAGGACGCGGCCTTCGCCTGGCCGGTCGCCATGCTCGAGGCCGCCGGATTCGACGTCGTGAACCTCGCTCACCGGGACCTCGTCGGGGACGCGTCGCAACTCGCGAAGGCCCTCGGTGAATCGAAGATCGCGTTCGTCTCCGCGAACCTCGCCCTTCCCGACGGCGTCGCCACACCGTGGAAGGCGTTCGTGGTGATCGAGCGCGGCGGCGTCCGGACCGCGTTCGTCGGCGTCACCGCCCGGTCGGCCTCGATGGCGCGGCCGGAGAGCGGCGCGATCGAAGGGCTCACGGTGTCCGAACCGCGCGCGGCCATTCAGAAGACGCTCGGGCTGATCCGGGGGAAGGCCGACCGCGTCATTCTCCTGGCGGACGCACGACCCTCCGAGGTCGCAGGGTGGCTCTCCGGTCTGGACGGGGTCGAGGCCGCGCTGGTCTCCTCCCGCGGCGGCGCCTCGCACCTCATGGCACAGCGGCAGTTCGGCGCGCCTTCCGGAGGCCGGGGGTTTACGGTGCTCACCTTCGGCAAGGGCGCCCCGGCCGCGAAGCAGATCCTGCTCGTCGAGCCGGTCGACGCGTCGAAGGAGTACGAGGCGGCGGCGAAACGCTTCGGAATCGACACGGACGGCGTCGAACTCGGCGAACCCTCCGCGAAGACCACCGATGCGGAGCGAACCCTGGCGCGGCTCGAGCCCGGGAAGACGCATCCGATCCTGGTCGTGGGCGAGAACCGCGCCGCCCGGCTCACGCTCACGTCGGTCGCGCTCCTGAATCGGTTCGGCGACAAGACGGCCCCCGAGGGCACGCGGTTTCTCGTCGTCGGCACGCGCTGGGAGAACATCCTCACCCCCGAAGTGGTCCGCGAGCAACTGGTCCCGGTGGCCTACAAGATCCCGAAGCTCTCGGACCACCTCTACGGCGTGGCGGACGGGCGCGCGGTGCTCCCTCCCGCGCCCACGGACGGCGTCGCGGGGCTCATCTCCTGGGATGGCCTGACGCTGCCGCTGCCCGGCTCGAGAGCGCGGGGCCGGCTCCTCTTCCTCGTGCCGGAGGGCCTGCCGCTGGCGAACGTCGAGATCCGGTTCTACGACTACGCGCACGGCCCCATGACGCTCGGAATCGTCCGTGCGGGAGCGGTCGTCCCGGACGAGCCGATCGTCCCCGCGCAATCGAACGTGGTCCTCGAAGCCGGCGTCTTCGCGATCGAGCGGACACCCGCGAACGGGAGGACCTCGCTCACGGTCGAGCTCAGGGCGAAGAGCCGGTTCATGATGGACGCGGACGCCACCGCCTACGACCCGAAGGCGAAGCCCGGCGACCGGATCGAGGTGGGCACCGTCGCCGACTGGAAGGACTGGCGGCGGCACACCCAGCTGCTCCTCGACGGTGAATACGCCTACGCTCTCCGGTCGACCTCGTTCCCGAAGATCCCCCGGTTCCTTCCGGACCTGATGTCCGGCGGGACGATGAGCTTCGACGTGCCCTCCGCCGCCGGGTCGCTCGAGCTCTACTGCGGCATGCCCAACGCGTTGCTCCCCGGGAGCGGGAAGGTCGTCAGGCCCGAGCTCCTGGTCTTCGCGATCGAGGGCAAGCGGCCCGCGCTGCCGGAGAGGCCCGCCCTCGTCTCGATCGACGACGAGGTCTTCGGCGTAGCCGTCACCGGCCAGCGCGTCCTGGTCGGGGAGGGGAGCGCGCGGTTTTACGAGCTGTCCGTCACGGTGTCGAACACGGGGGAGAAGGGCGAGACGTTCCGTCCGTTCGCGCAGTTGGCCTGCGTGGACGAGAAGGGAACGGAGCACGCCGTCGCCCCCGCCAGCGCCGCGGCCGTCCACCCGCCGATGGAACTCCTCTGGATCCCCAGGGGGGAGCGTCGGTCCTTCGAGGTGTGGTTCGCGATCCCCGAGAGCGTGCGGACGCCGCGACTCTCCTACCGCGGCGTCAGCCTGGCGGAGATCCTCGAGCTGCCGCCCGTCACCGGCGACCCCGCGAAAGCGCCGTCGGTCCCGGCGGAACCCGCGCCGCCCGCGGACCCCGACCCGGCGAGGGAAGAGCCCGGAGAGAGTCCGCCCGCCGGGACGCCCGAGGCCAGGCCGGTCGATCGGCCGGACGGACTGGCCGCGCTCCCGGGAACGGTCCTGCCCGGTTTCCGGGCCGCCGCCGTCACGGGGGAAACCGTGGAGCTCTCCGTGCTCGACGCCCGCCTGGTCGCCGAGGTCGGGAAGTACGAAGCCGGAAAGGAGGAGACGTTCCTCCTCCTCCAGACCCGGTGGCGGAAGCTCGACCGGGTGAAGGTCTTCCGCGGGAGGCAGATCCGCTACACCCTCCATCTCCACCGGGAGGGGAAGTACCTCGTCCCGCTCTGGAGCCACGTCCGGCGCCAGGGAAAGGACGTCTCGCACTTCGAGCTCGACGACGAGAACGACACGATCGTCCTGACCGCGATCTTCGAAGTCAGGAAGGGACCGCTCGCCGATTCGGCGCTGGTGTTCTCCCCGAAGGAAGGGCCGGGACTCGTGGTCCCCTTCGCCCCCTCCGGTCGGAAGGACGAACTGCCCGTCCTCGCGCACGCCGGGAACGAGCTTGTCGAGTTCACGGTGCACGGCTTCGCCGAGCCGACCGGGAAGGTGATCGAGGAGATCGGAAGCTACCTGTCGAAGGAGCAGGAGCTCATCGGGATCCGGGTCTCCGCCCGGAGCCGCCTGGGCCCGGTGGATCTCAAGCGGGCGGACCTCTACGTACAGCTCATCGCCGGAGAC
Source organism: Planctomycetota bacterium (assembly GCA_039714635.1). Lineage (GTDB taxonomy): Bacteria > Planctomycetota > JAJSAM01 > JAJSAM01 > JAJSAM01 > JBDLIY01. The sequence goes on along the minus strand of JBDLIY010000046.1, from coordinate 9,138 downwards.
CGCTATCCCTGTCCGATGTACTACTGGCCCGAAAAGGAGCTGGTGGAGGAAGTCAGGGTCTGGCCGCGGCGGCGGATGCTCATTCCTCCCGTACGACAGCACGGAGTGCTCCTGTTCGCGGTGCCCGACCGGAAGGCGAAGCTGACGCTCGAGGTCCACCTCCCGAACGTGAGCGGTCCGGACGGCGAGCCCCTGCCCGATCCGGTGCTGGTGCTGCCCATCCAGGAGGGGGCCGTCGAGGCGTTGCCCGGCGCGCTGTCGCGCATCGAGGAGAACGGATGGGAGGTCCGCCTGCTCGGCCTCTCCACTTTCGGCTCGATCGAAGAGCCCGAGGTCGTCGCGGACATCTGGATGCGGGCGCCGGCCGGCGTCCGGACGCGCGAGTTCCAACCCTCGAGCGTGCAGCTCCTGGACCAGGCCGGGAAGAAGCAGGAGCGGCACTCGATGGAACGGAAGTTCGAGTCCCCCGACCGGCTCTACCTCCCCCCCGGCCGCGCGAGGCGGTTCGAGATCCGGTACGTGCTCCGCGAGGTGGGCTCACACCTGTGGCTCCGCCTGCCGGACCAGTGCCCGAAGAGCGAGATCGCGTTGCCCAACCCGTGGGTCGTCACCGACCGGGCGTCTCTGGCGGAAGGCGCGTCCCTCCCCGTGACCGAGGTGAAGGAGAAGCTGCCCGGATACTCTCCCCCCCCGCTCCTGCCGGAGCCCGAGCCGAAAGGCATCGAGGGCGTGGACCTGACCGGCCGGCAGATCAATGAGGCCATCCGGAAGGGGGCCGGGTTCCTGCTCGAGCTCCGGAAGGACGGCTTCAGCCTGAGGGACAAGGAGGACGCCCTGGTGATCCTGGCTCTTCTCCACTCCGGGGAGATCCAGAAGGCGCCCGAGGCCATGGCGATGGCGGTTTCGTGCCTCTCGCGCCGGAAGATCGCCGGCACCTACGATGGAGCCTTGACGATCATGGCGCTGGCGGACCTGGATCCGGACCGCTACCGCCCGCGCATCGAGAAGATCGCCCAGGCATTGGTCGACGGGCAGTGTGCGACGGGCAGATGGGGCTACCTCACCGAGTTGATGAAGACGATCAAGCCCGAGGCCGCGGCCGAGGCGCCGGCCGCCGGGAGCGAGGGCCGGATCGAGGTCCTGGGCGGCGAACCCATCCCCGGCTGGTCCGGCGGCGAGAAGGCGGAGGAACGCACGCTGGCGCGCACGCTCCCCCTCACGAAGAGCGGCGGCGACAACTCGTGCAGCCAGTACGCGGTCCTGGGGCTGCTCGCGGCGGCGAAGGCCGGGGTGAAGGCGCCCCGCGAGACGTGGGAGCGCGCCGCGGCGTGGTTCCTCGACTCGAAGACCCCGAGGCGAGGTTGGGGCTACGGTCATCGTGGGAACAGCACCGGCTCCATGACCACCGCGGGCCTGGCGGGGCTCGCGGTGTCCCGCCACGGCCTGGGCGGCGAGATCCCGGGGGCCGACGTCGCGCTTCGCGAGGGTGTGGACTGGCTCGGGCGGAGCTTCCGCCTCGCGGGCAATCCCCAGTCGACCTCGTGGCACTACTACTACCTGTATGGCCTGGAGCGCGCCGGGCGCCTGCTGGGCAAGGAGTTCTTCGGGGGAAACGAGTGGTACCCGATGGGCGCTCGCTACCTCGTCGACAACCAGGCCGGGAGCGGCTCCTGGACCGGAATCGGAGGCAGCAACGACGAGATCCGGGACACGGCTTTCGCCCTGCTCTTCCTGACCCTCGCCACCGAGAAGCTCGGTGAGGAGAAGAAGGTTCCCACCGGTCCGGGCTCCCTGGAGGTGCTCTCCTCGGGGCTCGGAGGCTCGGTGGTCTTCATCCTCGACGCCTCGGGCTCCATGGGCGCGTCACTCGGCACGGAGACGCGGTTCGACGCCGCCCGGCGCGTCCTGCTCCAGGTGCTCGAGGGGAGCGGACAGGGGCTGGAGGTCGCCCTGCGCGTCTACGGGCACCGGTTCACTTCGAACAAGCCGGAGGCGAAGACGGACTCCGAGCTGGTCGTGGGCTTCGGTGCTCCGGATCGCCCGGAGCTCGAAGCCGCGGTCCGGAAGCTCCGGTGCCGGGGCAAGACGCCGCTGACCCACAGCCTCCGGGAGGCCCTGAAGGACCTCGCACAGGCCCGGAACCCGAAGCGGCGCGTGGTTCTCCTGACGGACGGCCTGGAATCGGACCGCAGGGCGAAGCCTCTCGATGCGGCCGCGGAGCTGGCCGGGGCGGGGGTCCGCCTGGACGTGGTCTGCCTCGCCATGGACAGCACGGACATGCTCGGCCGCATGGCCGAGAAGGGCGGAGGGACCTGCTACGCGGCCAACGACGCGGAGCAACTCATGAAGGCCATCCGGGCCGCACTGCTCGGGGAGGTCGCCTTCCGCGTCATGACCCCGGACGGCAAGGAAGTCGCGAAGGGGAAGTCGGGGGAGCGGATCGAGCTCCCCGCGGGCCCGTACGTGGTGGAGATCGAGTTGCCGGACGGCCCGGCGAGGACGGAAGCCTGGGTCCACCAGGATCGGGTGACCAGGCTTCGCGTCCGATAGCGACGCATCGGCCGCGCGTCAGCGGATGTACTGGAAGATGTGATCGTTCCCGGCCCCCTCGCCGGTCAGGTCGGCGTCGGACTCGAAGAAGGTGCGCTTCCCGTTCGACGAGAGCACGGCGCGCCGACTGCGGTAGGGCGACTCGCCGGACGTGATCTGCGTCGTCTGCCAGACCCCCCTCTTCAGCCAGGTCTGGAAGATCTCCCGGGAGCCGTCGAGGTTGGCGCCGACGGGGTCGCCGCGGCCCTCGTAGGTGATGATCCTGCCGTTGCCCGAGACGGAGGCGTTGCTCGAGTCGACATCGCTGTCCGTGACCCGGATGATCTCGCCCTTCTTCACGCGCAGGCGGTAGATCTCCCTCCCCCCATCCAGGTTCGGTCCCGCGAGTTCGTCCGACGCGGACTCGAAGACCACGTACTTGCCGTTCTTGCTGACCGAGGGGTCCGTGCAGTTCCCCGAGGTGGTCACGGTGAGCTGTTCGATGGTGTCGGTCTTCACGACGTACCGGAAGATCTCGCGGTTGCCCTCGGGGTTCGTGCTCAGCGGGTCCGCGTCGGACGAGAAGTAGACGTACTTCCCGGTCGCCACGATCTCCGGGCGGTTGTTGTTCGTGCCGGCGAGGGTGTTCGTGATCTGCGTGACCGTGCCGTCGCCCGTGTCCATCATGAAGATCTCGACGTTGCGATCCGGGTTGTCTCCCCGGAGGTCCCCGTCGGACAGGAACGCGATGCGGCGCCCCTTCTTGTCGGTCGACACCGACCCCGACTCGCAGTCGGCCGTCGCCGTGATCTGGGTCGTGATCGAGCCCTTCACGTCGTAGACGAAGATCTCCTCGTTGCCGTCGACGTTCGTGCCGAGAGGGTCTCCGTCCGAGCTGTAGACGACGACCTTGCCGTTCCCCGAGATCCGCGCGTCACCCGCGTCGCGATGCGTGATGATGGTCACGCCCCCCTTCTTCGCGTCGTGGAGGAAGAGCGCTCCGCTGTTGCCGTAGAGGACGTTGCGGCCACGAAGGTCCACGGAGGGCTTCCGCCAGTCCTCCGTCCCTTCGGTCAGCCTGACCAGTTCACCCGCGATCGTCGGCGCGACGGCCACCAGCACGACGACCGCCACGAGAATCCTCATCCTTCGCTGCATGGCTCCCTCCCGGGCTCTGACAGACCAGTTCTCATCGGCATTCCCGGGGGCCCGCATGAGTGTCGGATTCCCCGATCCCGATTCACCGTGGCAGTCAGTCCTGCTATCGTCCGGGTGGGTCGCGGGAAACGGCCCCGTACCACAGCGAAGATCCGCCTTTCTTCGGAGGTGCACATGGTGCTCAAGAAACTGTTCGCAAGACTGATTCCGGGAGCGAGTGGCGGAGGCGTGGACAACGGGAGCGCTACCGGCAGAGTCTACGTCGGAGATCAGTCGTACAAACTCCAATACGCATACGCATACGCTTCACGCGGGGACGAGGAGCTCTGGGTCTACCTGACCGACGCGCCACTCGGCGACAAGCAGGTCACCAAGCGCTTCGGGGTGCACGACGCGGCCCGCGCGGGCCAGGTACACGGCGTGAAACTGAGGCTGGATCCGGCGGACTCCGACCCGAAGAGCCTGAGCGCCGTGCTTCTCATGCCGCCTGGGAGCAAGAACGAGAGCCTCACGTCGATCTCCTCCTCCGGAAGCGACCCGTGCTTCGAGCAACTGAGTCTGCCGCCGGCGCAGATTGCCGGCCGGATCCGCTACGAGCAAGAGGCGATCTTCGAGAGTCCGCCCTACGGCTTCGAGGTCGAGTTCGAGTTCCCCGATAGCCCCCCATCGTGAAACATCGCTGACAGGCACCGCTTTTTCACTCCCCGACCGCGACGCGGACGGACGGGCGATCGCCGGGATGAGTTGGCCGGAGCGGATCTTTGGCGTCAGAGATCCAGGACCTGCCCGACACCTCCGGGCACGGCCCGGTCCGGGAAGCGAGCGAGGATCTCCTCCCTCTTCCGCGTGCAGTGCGTGGGGCAGATCAACTCCGTCCCTTCGAGGAGGTCGAGGTCCGCGAAACCGTGGAACCCACCGACGACGGCCCGGGGGCGTCGCACGACGCGGGAGGCGACCTCGAGGATCGCACCGAGGCCAGGATGCGCGCAGCCCACGACCACCGCCGCGCCGCCGCCCGTCCGGACGACGAGGGACTGCTCGATCCCGCCCAGTTCGCCGGTGGACCAGACACCCGGCCAGAGCTCCCGCGGTCCGGCGAGGTAGACGACCTCCCGGGCTCGTCGGACGCCGCGGAAGGAAGGCGGCGCGAAGACCCGCACGTCGGGGTTGGCGTCGAGGATCGCGGAGAGTCCCCCGATGTGATCGAAGTGGGCGTGGGAGACGATGATCGCCTCGATGTCCGCGGGCGAGATACCGAGCCGCTGCATGTTCCCGAGCAGCACGGCCCCGCTCCCGCCCGTGTCGAAGAGGATCCGCGGCGCGCCGTCGATCTCGAGGAGCGCGGAGAAACCCCAGTCGGCCACGAGGTCGTCCCGCCGTGTCTCGTTGTCGTAGAGAATCGTCATCCGCATCTTCGCTCACCTCCACGTCCGCGGCCTCGAACCGAGCCCCCTCCATGGATCCGACGGAGCTCGTCCTGCCGGTGCGATGCCGTCGCGAGCATAGCTCCGCCCCTCGTGGGAACGTGGGAACTTCGCACGGCCCGACACGGGTGACCGGTCCTTGCCGCGCCCGGACGGAATCCCTACGATCCCGCCGTGACCCACACACCGATGAAGCACCGGTCTGCGACGGAGTGCGCCAGTTCAAGGGCCACGCGCACAGGGTGAACGAGAACGTCCGGGATGGGAGGTCAGCCGATGTCCGACTTCGATGACGCGATCGACGAGATGCAGGAGATGATCGTCGAGCAGGCGCGGGAGCAGTACTCCGAAACCGTCGTCGATCACTGGCTGCACCCGAGGAACTTCGGCCCCATGGATCACCCGGACGGGCACGCCCGGGTCGAGGGCGAGTGCGGGGACTCGATGGATATCTTCCTGCGCGTGCGGGACGGCAGGATCGTCTTGGCGAGCTTCCTGACCGACGGCTGCATCACCTCGATCGCGGCGGGGAGCATGGCGGTGAAGCTGGCCGGCGGGGTCGACCTGGCCGCGGCCCGGACCGTGTCCGACGACGCCATCCTCGACGCGCTTGGAGGCCTGCCCGAGGAGAGCGAGCACTGCGCGCTGCTGGCCTCGAACACGCTGCACGCCGCCGTCGAGGATCACGGGCGCTCCCGGCAGGACTCCAGAGGGCTGTCTTGCTGACCGTGGTCATGACTGCTTCTTGCGAAAGGGCACCGGGGAGTTTCGCCGGAAAGGCCGAAAGATCCGCCGATCCGTCTACCGCCCGATCTTCACCAGTTCCACCAGGAAGATCAGCGTGGCGGCCGGCGGGATGACCGGCGGCCGGCCCGCCTCTCCGTACGCGAGGTCGTGCGGAATCTCGAAAAGGAACTTCCCGCCCGGCTTCATCAGCTGGAGGCCTTCGGTCCACCCGGAGATCACGCCATTCAGCGGGAACGAGGCCGTGACCCCGCGGGAGTAGCTGGCGTCGAACATCGAGCCGTCGGTGAGCCAGCCGGCGTAATGGACGGTGACCGTGTCCGTCGCGGCCGGCGAGTCGCCCTCGCCGGTCTCGAGAACCTGGTACTTCAGGCCGCTCGCCGTCGTCGTCTGGGCGTCGGGATCCGGCTTCGTGAACTCGGGGACGTCGCTCATGGAATTCCACCCTGGCAATCGAACATGGGAACGGGAAGCGCCGGACGCGCTCCCAAGCGCACCCTACTCCCTCCCCGCGATCGGTGCGAACTTCCCCCGGCTACGTGATCCGGACGCTCTCGCCCCGAAACTCGACGACCTGGCCGGGGCGGATCTTCTTCCGCTTCGCGGTCTCGACCTCGCCGTCGACGGTCACCTGCCCCTCCGCCACGACGATCTTCCCCTCGCCGCCGGACATGACGAGGCCGGCGACTTTGAGCAGCTTGCAGAGTTCGATGTACTCGCCCCGGATGGAGAGATCCATCACTCGGCTCCGCTCTCGTTCTTCCGTCGCCGCACGAGCTCGAGGGTTTCGAAGGGCGCGCGGCGGCGGTTGTAGAGGCCTTCCAGCTTCTCTTCGAGCGCGTCCCAGTCTTCGGCGGTCGGCCGACGATCGGGGTCCGGCGCATCCTCGTCGGAGCGCTTGAACCGCCACTGCACCTGCCCCTTGCCGGGAAACGTGACGCGGACCATCAGCTTGACGCCCCGCTCGATCTTCTCGGTCCACTCGATTTTCCGTCTCAACTCGGAACCTCCCTCCGCATCTCCCGGTACCGCTCCTTCGCCGCCGGATCGAACGTCACGCACCCCGCCGGTATGCCGCTCCTCAGCGCCACCGCGCAGCGATTGCACGTCGTGTCCCAGAGGATCTCGTCGAATCGGCCCTCGATCAGCTTCGCCGCGAAGCCCGGGTCGGCCAGGCACTGGCGGCCCACGCCGATCAGGTCGACCATGCCCTCGCGGATCGCGCGGCCGGCCAGCGTCACGATGTTCTTCTCCGCCGGCTCCCCCGGCAGGCGGTTTCGCCCCGCCTTCGGGTAGCTGTAGCCCGAGCCGATCACCGGGATCTTCACCGCTCCCTTGATCGCCGCGGCCAGACGCTGGTGGCCGAAGAAGCCGTCCGGCGCGTCGTTCGTCTGGCGGACCAGGTCCGGCGTCAGGTCCGGCACCCCCGCCGACTGGTTGATCAAGGAAACGCCCGCCGCTTCCAGCCGCGTCACGAACCCGATCAGCTCCGCGAAGCTCTCGTCCAGCTCCGCCGAGTCCGGTCCGACGCTCCCGAAACCGCCCGGGATGCCCTCGTACGCCGAGAGGCGGACCGTGTAAAGGAAACGGTCGGTTGGGACGGCATCCATCATCCGCGCGAGCGTCTCGAACGTGAACCGCGATCGCTCCTCGAGCGTCTCCCCGCCGTACGTCCAGCCCGGCCGGGCCCGGTTCGCGGGGCCCAGCATCGCGCCGAGCAGGTAGCCGTGGCAGTGCTTGAAATCGATCCCGTCCGCGCCGACATCGAACGCGATCCGCGTCGCCGCCACGAGGTCGTCCCCGATGCGCGCCAGCGCCGCGTCGTCGAGGAGCGGGACGTCCTTCCCCTCGACGGGATACGGCGTGACCGGATCGATCGCAAAACGGCCGGAGTGCGTCAGCTGGAAGATGAGGGGAGTCTCGTCGTTGATCGCGCGGTACGCCTCGACGACCTCCGCGATCCCCTTCTTCGTTCCCTCCGTGATCATCAACTGCTGCGGGCGCGCGCGACCGGCCGCGGAGACCGACAGCGCCTCCACGAAGTCGAGGCCGGCGCGGCCGGTCGCACGGGCGCGGTAGCGCTCGAAGGTGAGATCGGTCGGCCCGCCGTCCGACCCTGCGTCGTTCGCCTCCATCGGTTGGTAGACGATCCGGTTGCCCGCGACGAGCGTCTTCTCCGACCTGTCCAGCAGCGTGATCGGCGCCGCGAGCGCCTCCAGGTCCTTCGGATCGAACTCAGGCGTCGCGGGCATGACTCGTCCTCCGCACCGCCCACAGGAACAGGCCGCCGAGCACCGTGAGGATCCCGATCAGCGCGGCGTACTTCCACCACTCGGCGCGGCGGTCCGGCAGGAAGACCTGCTCGAAGACACCGAGGAACGCCACCAGCCCGGCGATGACGAAGGTCAGCACGCCGACCAGCTTGAAGACGGAGAGCGCGGCCTCGTTCGAACCGGTCGCCTCCGTCGCGACATCCACCGGCGTGTCGAGGTTGCGGTAGAACTCGTCCACTCCGGTGCGGTCCTCGGGCGCGGCGAACTTCGGGACGAAGTACACCAGGCTCCCGAGGAGGAACGCCACGTAGGCAGCGATCAGCGCGTGGGCGCCGAAGCCGAGTTCGATCACATCCTCCCCGTAGGAGATCCCGACGGGGAAGTCCTCCGGCGTGCCGAGCAACATCACCCCGGTGACCAGCGCGCCGAAGACGATCCCGAGGATCACCACCGTCATCCGCAAGTCCCGGTTCCGCCACAACGAGCCGAGCCACGGCGAGACGAGGAAGATGCCGATCGAGATCGTCTGCGTCAGGTAGATCTGCGGGCCGAAGTCCCAGCCGAGACCGACCTTCGTCACGAGGCCGGTGGCGATCCCCCAGGTGATGCACGCGGGGCCGGCGACGCGCGGCGCGCGGCGGTAGAACATCCCCATCAGCACGGGCACCGCCATCACCGGCGCCGAGATGTAGAAGATGTTCACCATCACCGTGAACAGGTCGCTCTCGCCCTCGATGTAGAAGAGGCACAGGAGCACCGTCACGACGCCGATGGCCATCGTCATCGCGCGGCCGACCACGATGAGCTTCTCGTCCGTGGTCTTCGGCTTGAAGCGCATGTACATGTCGCGGGAGAGGATCGACGCGACCATGTTGTAGACGGTGTCGAGCGCGCTCATCGTCGCCGCGAACATCGCCGCGAGGAAGACGCCGACCAGGCCCGGCGGCAGCACCTCCATCGCGATGCGGAGGAACACCTGCTCGTGCGGATCCTTCCCGGGGATGACGTCG
>JBDLIY010000045.1:0-14397 GCA_039714635.1 Planctomycetota bacterium | reverse complement strand
ACTTCTACGAGGCCGCGCTGCGCGTCCTCGGCCGCCACGGCCACCGGCGGCGCCGGGACCAGAGTCCGCGGGAGTTTCTCGACTCGGTCCGCGAGAGGAGGGGGGAGGCGATCCGGCCCTTCGTCTCGATCACGAAGACCTTCGAGGGCGCTCGCTACGGTCACCGGGACGTGACGGCGGAGGAGCGGGCGCGCCTTCTCCGGGAGGCGGAGGAACTCTCGGCCCGGCTGGCTGCTCCCCCGGACGAGCCCTCCGTGTAGAATCAGCGCCCATGCCGTCGTTCTTCCCCGAGAGCCACCCCGTCCGGTCCGTCGTGTCCGGCCTGATCGCCCGGGGCCACCGGACGCTGCTCGCCGGAGGCGCCGTCCGCGACCGTCTCCTCGGGCGCGCCGCGTCCGACTTCGACGTGGCGACCTCGGCCACGCCGCGGGAAGTCGCGGCGGCGTTTCCCCGCGTGGTGCCGGTGGGCGAGAAGTTCGGCGTCGTCCTCGTCGTGGTCGAGGGGCGGCACGTCGAGGTCGCGACCTTCCGCCACGATGCACACTACGACGACGGCCGTCACCCGGTGGGCGTCTCCTTCACGACGGATCCCCGGGAGGACGCGGCGCGCCGCGACTTCACCGTGAACGCGCTGTTCTACGATCCGGAGACCGACGAGGTGCTCGACTACGTCGACGGACGGGAGGACCTGGACGCCGGCGTCATCCGGGCGGTAGGGGATCCGCTGGAGCGTTTCGCGGAGGATCGTCTTCGCATGCTTCGCGCCGTCCGCTTCGCGGCGCAACTCGACTTCGAGATCGACCCGGCGACGTGGACCGCGGTCCGGGCGCTGGCGGTGGACATCGTGGACGTTGCCGGGGAGCGGATCCGTGACGAACTCCTGAAGATCCTCACCGGAGAGAATCCCGTGCGCGGCCTGCGCATGCTCTGTGCGTCGGGACTGCTCGAGGAGATCCTGCCGGAGGTCTCGGCGGGCGTCGGCGTGCCTCAGCCGGCGCGCTTCCACCCGGAAGGCGACGTCTTCACGCATACGCTGGCGGCCGTGGCGCGCCTCTCGGAGCGCACGCCGCGGCTGGCGCTGGCGGCGCTGTTGCACGACATCGGGAAACCGGTGACTCAAAGCGTCGCGGACCGCGTCCGTTTCGATCGGCACGCCCCGAAGGGAGCGGAGATGGCGGAGGTCGTGTGCCGGCGTCTCCGCCTGAGCCGGGAGGAGAGCGACGCCGTGCGCGACCTCGTTCACAATCACCTGCGCTTCATGTCCGTGCGGGAGATGCGGGAGGCGCGGCTGCGGCGTTTCCTCGCGGGAACGCGGGGCGAGGAGCACCTGGCCCTGCACCGGGCCGACTGCCGGGGCAGCCACGGCGACCTGTCGAACTGGCGCTTCTGCCGGGAGAAGCTCGGGGAGTGGGGTCGGGAGCCGCCGGCGCCGGAGCGGCTCCTCCGCGGCGCGGACCTGAAGGCCCTCGGCCTTCTGCCCGGTCCGGACTTTGCGCCGATCCTCCGGGAAGCGGAAGATCTGACGCTGGAACAGAAGCTCCGGACCCGCGAAGAGGCCCTCGAGTGGCTGCGCGCGCGGGTGGAGCGGAAAGAGGAACCCGATGGGGCGTAGCATCCTCGCGCTGTGCATCCTCTGCCTGGCGGCACCGGCCCTCGCGGCGGATGTCCTCGACGACCTCGGCAGTCCGGACCCCGCGGTCCGGGCGAAGGCGGCCGAAGGACTCCGGAGTCGTGGGGCGGAAGCGGCCCCCGACCTGGTCCGGGGGATCGCGGACCCGCGGCCGGTGGTCGCACTCGCGTGTCTCGACCTCACGGCGGAGGCCGAGGTCCGCCGTGCCCGGGACGCCGTGCGTGCGGTGGCGTCGGACGAGGGCGCTCCCGCCGTCGTGCGGCGAGCGGCGATCCGCAGCCTGGGCCGGGTGGGCGACTACCGGGACCTCAAGCTGCTGACGAGCCTGATCGGGGCGTGGCCGGAGGCGGCGCTGGCCCTCGCCGGCATCGGGGACGAGGACGCGGTGCCCGCGCTCGTCGACGCGATCGAGGGGGGCGCGCTGATTCCGGAGGTCGCGTACGCGCTGGCGTCGTTCGACGTCCCCGCCGGCATCGAGGTCCTGGTCGCGATGCTCGAGGGAGAACACCACGAGTCGGCGCTGCGTTGGCTGCGCCGCGCGACGGGCGCGGACGCCGGATCGACCCGGGCCGGATGGGACGTCTGGTACCGACGGGAGGTGCTGGCCCGATCCCTGGGCAATGCGGACTGGGCGGAGGCGGAGTCATTCCTGGCCGCGTCCCTCGAAGCGAAGCCGGAGACGCTCGCCGGTGACCTGCGGTCGCTCGCGGCCGACGCGGGCCGGTCGCGCGCGGTCCGGACCACGGCGATTCTGGGTCTCGGCCGCCGGGGCGGGAACGATTCGGCGCCGTTCCTTCTCCGGCTCCTGTTCGAGGACCCGGACGGCATGATCCGCGTCTACGCGGCGGAGGCGCTGGGGCGCCTGAAGGTGATGGCGACCGCGGTGGACCTGTGCTGGTACCTCGTGAACGACGAGGAGGAGTTCCGCAAGCTCTCCGCGAAGCATCAGACCAACCCCTACTACACGATCGACTCCGAAGTCTCGAAGGCGCTGCTCGAACTCGGCGCGCTCGGGGGCCTGGACAAGATGATCGTGCAGCTCGGGGAGGAGCACCGGGTCCGCGTCTACCACCAGGCGGTCCGCACGCTGCGCGAGGCGGCGGGCCAGTCGTTCGGCTACGCGCCGGACGCGCGGCGGGCGGAACGCGAGGCGGCGGCGGCGCGGTGGCGGCGCTGGTTCGACGAGAACCGCGACCGGGTCACCCGCCCGGAATGTCCGGGCCTCGCCGACGCGGAGTTCCGGCGCCGGGTCCGCGAGCTCGTGGACGGCCTCGGGAACTTCCACTTCCTCGAGATGAGCCGCGCCCGCCAGATGCTGACGCTGCTCGGGGAGCTGGCGGTGCCGGAACTCGTCGCCGGGCTGTCCCGCCCGGAGGTCCACATCCGGACGCACTGCGCCGAGGTGCTCGGCTGGATCCGGGCCCGGGCGGCGCGGGACGACCTGGCGAAGGCCCTCGAGGATCGCCGCATCGAGGTCCGCACGGCGGCGGCCCGGGCGCTCGCGCTGATGGGACCCGGATCGGCGACGGACGACATCCTCGCCGTCCTCGCGGACGAAACGCGGGACGGGCTCGACGTGAGGATCGAGGCGGCGCGGGCCCTGGCGCGCGCGGAGACCGGCGTCGCCGTTCCGGCGCTCACGGCCTCGCTCGAGCGTCCGGAGAACGACTCGGACACCTTCCGCCTGGAGGCGTGGTTCGCGCTGGCCGCGCACGGCGACGCGGCCTTCGTCGACCGGTTGACGACGCTGCTCGAGCGCCCCGAAGTCGCGTTCCGCCAGATCGTGGCGGACCGTCTCGCGGCGCTCACGGGGAAGGACCCGGGCGTCACCGACGAGTCCATCGCTTCGTGGCGAAAGTGGTGGGAGGCGTCTCGCGAGCGATACAGTCCCTCGAGTCCGTTCGGGAGAACGGGGTAACGCCCCGTTACGGGAGAGCAACCGGCATGGCCGACGTCACGATCAGGGAGCTCACGAAGAAGTTCGGCGAATCGCGCGCGCTGGCGGGCGTCTCCGTCGACCTTCCGGCCGGGCGCATCACCGCGATCCTGGGGCCCTCGGGCTGCGGGAAGACGACGCTGCTTCGCATCCTCGCCGGCCTGGAGGAGGCGGACGCCGGCACGGTCCGCATGGGGGATGCCGTCCTCTCCGATCCGAGGCCGCGGGTGCCGGTGGAGCGGCGCGGCATCGGGATGGTCTTCCAGGACAGCCTGCTCTGGCCGCACCTCACGGTCCGGGCGAACATCGGGTTCCCTCTCGGTGCCGGGCGGGGCGACGATCCCCGCGTGGAGCGGGCCGCGAACCGGACGGAAGTGGCGGAATTCCTCGATCGGTGGCCCTCGGGTCTCTCCGGGGGAGAGCAGCGGCGCGTCGCGATCGCGCGGGCGATCGTGGCGGAACCGGACCTCCTCCTGATGGACGAGCCGCTGTCGGGACTGGACGCGAACCTCCGGGTCCGGCTCCTGCTCGCGATTCGCGGGATCCAGCGGGAGCTCGGCGTGACGGCCGGTTACGTCACCCACGACCAGGAGGAGGCCCTGGGCGTCGCCGACCGCATCGTGGTGATGCGAAACGGCCGCGTGCTCCAGGCGGGGACTCCCGAGGAGATCTACGCCCGCCCGGCGACGGAGTTCGTGGCCGGCTTCGTGGGGCTTTCCTCCGTCGTTTCCGGGGAGGGCGCGGGCCAAACGGTACGGACCGCGCTGGGTGAGTTCCCGGTGGCGGACGCGGCCGACGGGGCCGTGCGCCTGGCGATCCGGCCGGAGTCGGTGAGAGTCGGATCCGGCGGGCCGGCGAAGGCCACCGTGACGAAGGCCGCCTACCGCGGGGATCGGTGGCTCGTCACGCTGGAGTCGGGCGGGGAGGAGCTCCTCGCCTGGTCGGACGTCGGACGCGGGCCGGGAGACGAGGTGACCTTCCGGATCGACCCGGCGCCGGTGGTGGTGGCCGCGGACGAGGAGAACGAATGAAGAACGCGCGCATCGCGATCGCCCTGCTGCTCCTGTTCGGGCTGGCGGCGGGGGCCTTCGTCGTCCTGCGGCCCGAGGGCGGCGGTGACGCCGTGGCCTCCGACCGGCGCATGACGTCGGCCGACTGCGCGGAGTGCCACCGCGAGATCGCCCGGGAGGTCGCGGCCTCCTGGCACGGTCAGGCCTACACGGACCCGGACGTCCTCCAACTCTCGAAGAACTTCCAGGACGAGCAGTGCATCTCCTGTCACGCGCCGCGGCCGATCTTCGAGCGCGGCGACGAGGCCGTGGGGGACCGGGTGATCGCCCGACGCGAGAACCGGGAGATCGGGATCGACTGCGTCTCCTGTCACCTCCTGCCCGACGGGCGGGTCGCCGGAACGCGCAACCTCGAGGACGCGCCGTGCCGGCCCGTGGCGAAGCCGGTCCTGAAGAGGGCCCAGTTCTGCCACGGCTGCCACAACCAGCACAAGACGGTCGACGAGTACATGGCCTCGCGCTGGGCGGATACCCACACCTGCAACGACTGCCACATGCCGAAGGTCGACCGGCCCCTCGCGGAGGGCGGCCCCGTCCGGAAGGGCGTCGCCACGCACGTGTTCGAGGGCGGCCACTTCCTCTGGATCCTGAAGAAGGCGGCGACGGTGAAGGCCACCGTCGAGGGGCGGCGGCTGACGGTCTCCGTGACGAACTCCGGCACGGGCCACATGATGCCCTCCGACGCGCGCCACCGTTCCTTCAACCTCCTCGTCACGGTGCGGGACGCGGCCGGGAATCTCGTCTCCGACCAGGTCGAGATCGCCGAGTACCGGCTCTACTACCGGGACATGAAGATCCCCTCGACGCAACTGGCGCCCGACGAGACGCGCGTTCACACGTACGATCTGCCCGAGGGCGTCTCGGGGAAGGCGATCGTGGAGTTCGTCTACTGCCTGAACCCCGAGGAGAAGCGCACGAAGTCCTGGCGGGTGATCGAGACGGTCGAGCGGGATTTCTGATGCGCTTTCCTCCCCCAGCCTTTATGGAAGCGGGGGAGGAGGAGCCGCAGGATGCCCATCGACGTCGTCTGTGAGGAGTGTGGACACGAACTCGCCGTCTCCGGCGAGATGGCCGGTCGGAAGGGTCGCTGCCCCGAGTGCGACGGCGTGATCTCCATCCCGGGTGACGAGGCGCGGGCCCCCCGCGGCGGCGCCTTCACGCCGATCCCGCGCGAGCGCCCGGCGGCTCCGTCCGGCGGCCTCGTCGCGATGGCGAATCTCGTCACCGTCCTCGCCGTCGCATCCCTCCTCCTGTGCGCCTACGTCGGCGTCTACACCGGCGTGACGGCGTTCAAGGGGGCGGAGTCGTTCCACGGCGCCTTCGGGCTCTTCTCGGACTGCCAGGCCGCCGTCGAGGCGAACTCGACGCTCATGGGCGTCGCGTTCTGCCTGGGCGGACTGCTCGCCGGTTTCCTCTCCTTCGTGATCCTCCTCGCCACGGCCCAGGCCGTGAGGATGTTCCTCTCCCTCGAACGCAGCCTGCGCGAGATCGCCTGGCAGCTGACGGACGCCCCCCGGGACTGACAAGGATCGTATCCACGCGATCGTTCGTTCCGAGTACGGTCGTTTCCGGAGTCCCGAAGTCGCAAAATCCGGAAGTGGTTGCCCCGTAAGGTGATACGTGGGGGGCTCTCTCCGGGCATGCTCCTTGCATGAGGACCGGTGTCGGGTCGGCAGCGTCGGGAGAGATGACATGTTGAAACAGATGACACTGAGCATCCTGGTGTTGACCCTGATCGGCGGCCTCAGCCTGGGCGGCACCGCCGTCCAGTATCGCGGGCCGGAAGGCGCAAACCCCTACGCCATCGCCCCGCCCACGGTCGACGGACCGATCGGGGTGGAGAGGCTCGCGTCCCGCGGCCGGGAGATCGAGGGCGTCTCGCGCTGGGAATTCTGGTGGGAGATGAACCGGGATCGGTTCCTCCGCCGCGCGGCCGGCCGGAACGAGGCCGCGCTCACCGGCCCGGGAACGTTCTTCGCCGTGAGCGACCGGGGACCGGAGTGGATCGGGGAATCCGACATCCGTCTCCGGGTGGTTCGGGCGCTCCTCTCGCGTCTCGACTCCCGTGACCCCGAGGAGCGCGCCCGGGCGGCCATCGCCCTCGGCAAGACCCGGGTCTCGGCGGCGTTCGGCCCCCTGAAGGAGATGCTGGACGACGGCACGCGGTCCGATCGTCGCGCGGCGGCCCTGGCGCTCGGCCTCCTCGGCGAGCCGGTGGCGGCGGCGGAACTCGCGCGGTTCGCGGGCCGGCCGGGCGTCGCGCCGTCCGACCGCGCCCACGCCGTGCTCGGCCTCGGTCTCCTCGGCGCTCCCGAGGGCGTGCCGGTGCTCGAGAAGCTGTTGAAGGAATCCCTGTCGCACCGCGGCCGGGGGATCACGGACTTCCAGGCGGCGACGGCGACGGCGCTGGGCCTGCTCGGCCAGAAGTCTTCCGCGGATCTGCTCGCGCGTGTGGCCGGGTCCCGGCGGGGGGTGGACTCCGACGTGCGCGCGGCGGCGCTCGTCGCTCTCGGTCGGATCAACGCCGACGGCGTGGTGAAGGTCCTGGCGCGAGGTCTCGAGGACGGGGCCGCCGACGTGCGGCGGGCCGCCGCGGGGGCTCTCGGCGTAACGGGACGCGCGGACGCCCGGGCCCACCTCCTGAAGGCGTACCGGGAGGATCCGGACGTGTCCGTGCGGAGTCTCGCGGGCATGTCGATGGCGCGCATCGGCGGGCCGAACGTGGGGAACGCGCTGCTGGGCGGTCTCCACCGCACGAACCCGCGCGCCCTGCGGGGCTTCTCCGCCCTCGCCCTCGGCGTGCTGGGGGACCGGCGTTTCGCGCCGAAGCTGCGCGGGCTCGCGACGGCGAAGGACGAGAAGAGCCTGGCCGGGGCCGCGGCCGTCGGACTCGGCATCCTGGGCGACGCCGGCGCGGTGCCGTACCTCCGGCGCGTGGCGCGGGACGAGTCGAAGGACCCGGACCTCCGCGGTTACGCGACACTGGCCCTCGCCATGCTCGGGGACCGCTCGACGCTGCGCCTGCTTCCGGCCCGGCTCGGCGCCTCGAACGACGCCGATCTGAGGCGGTCGGCCGCGCTCTCCCTCGGGCTCGCGGGGCACATGCCTTCGGGGCCGGCGATCCTCCGGACCCTCTTCACGGAGGCCGACGGAGCCGTGCGAGGGGCGGTGATCAACTCCCTCTCGCTGCTGCCCCGGCGGGCGGTGCTGGGGACCCTCGTCGACGTCGCCACCGGAACCGGCTTCTCGGCGGACCGCAGGATCGACGCGATCACGGCGCTCGGATCGCTGGCCTCGCGTGGCCGGCCGTCGCCGTTCGAGGCGATGCTCGACGGCGTGAACTACCGTTCGCTCACCGCGTCCCTCGGGCACGCCGTCCGGCAGTTCTGATCGCCGGTGCGTCCGGGTCGTTTTCGGCCGGGGAGAAGGTGGTAGGATGACCTCCTTCCCGGCCGCGTGATTCCCCGGATGGGGACGGCCGGCCCATGCTTCGGGCGTGGGCACGACGGCACGGGGCTTGCTCCATACCCGGGTATGACGATGACCGGTTTCGCGCTGCTGCTCTTCCTCGTCCTTCCGCCCGCCGATCCCGACGCCCTCATCGCCGAAGGAAGGATGGAAGAGGCGCGGGCCGCCCTCCAGACGGAGCTCTCAGCCGCCTCGACGGACGAGGCCCGGGCGGTGCTCTGCGATCGGATCGGGGAGACGTACCTCCTCGAGGGCCGGTGGTGGCAGGCGGAGTCGAGCTTCGCGAAGTCCCTGGACCACAAGGAGACCGGCCGGGCCCGGTACCACCGGGGCCGCGCGTTCTTCGAAGCGGGAATGGAGGCGTACGCCGACGGCACATCTCCCCGGGCGGAGATCCTGGCGCTGATGAACGACGCGGCCCGGGAGCTTCGCCGGGCGGTCGATCTGCTCCCCGGCGACGTCGACGCGCTCGTGGCCCTGGCGCTCGCCGAACGTTACCGCGAAGACACGGACGCGGAGGTCGCGGCGCTCGAGAAGGCCCTGAAGTTGAAACCGGGTCACCCGGCCGCGTCGATCCACCTCGCCTGGCGTCGGAACGCGCAGGACGACCGGAAGGCGGCGAAGGAGATCCTCCTCGCCGTGGCGGAGGCGGACCGGACCGCCGATCACTGGAAGCGCCTGGGGCGCCTCGCGGCGGCCGAAGGTGCGGAGTCGGAGGCGGCGGGGCACTTCACCGCGGCCGCGCTGGCGGATCCGAACGACCGGGAGGCCTACGACGGCCTCTGGAAGGTGACGGCGTTCCGCAAGCGCTTCGGCGAGGTGAACGCGGCGCTGGGGCGGATCCTCGAGAAGCACGAATCCGCGCACTGGGCCCGGTACTACCTCGGCTTCTCGCGGCTGGACGACGGGAAGCCGAAGGAGGCGGTGGCCGAATTCGAGCGGGCGGCGGCGCTGAAGCCGGACTTCATGGACGCGAGGCTGATGGTGGCCCAGGTGTGCCGGGAGCGTCAGCTCGATCCGGAGAAGGGGCTCCGCGTGTTCCTCTCGGTCCTCGAGGCGGATCCGGAGAACGCGCGGGCGAGGACGGCGGTCGCCGAGATCGCGTTCGCGTTCGCGCGGGGCGGCAACCACGGGGAGGCCGGGCGGCTGTTCGAAGCGCTCATCGTCGCCGAACCGTCGAATCCCTTCCACCGCATGAACCTCGCCCTGACGTTCAAGGAGCGGGGGGAGTTCGAGCGGGCGCTCGCGACGTACGAGGCGGCGGAGAAGGAGTTCCCCTTCGAGCCGCAGATCCCGAACGACCGGGGGCTGCTCCTGATGGGGGCCGGCCGTCGCGCGGAGGCGATGGCGGCGTTCGAGACGGCGCTCGACCGGGACGACGAGTTCCTCGACACGCTCGAAAACCTCGGCGCCTACGCGCGCCTCGAGGGCGACCACGAGGCCGCGCTCGAGTGGTTTTCGAAGGCGCTGGCCCGCGTTCGGCGCGAGGGCGGCGACCCTTCGAAGTTCCGTCGGTATCTCGATCTCGTGAAGGGAGAGATGCCGGCCCGGCGATAGCCGGTTGACCGGGGGTGACGGGGGTGCTAGAATCGCGCGCTCTGGGAGTCGTAAAAGGGAACCAGCAAAGAAGATAGGCGAATACAGGTGCCACCGGCCCGGTGGCATGGAGGTCAGGATGAAACGCCTTGCGGTCGTGGTATGTCTGCTCCTCGTGGTCGTGGTGGCCGGATCGGCCTTCGCAGCCCTGTCCAAGTCGGACAAGACCAAGCTCCAGCGACAGGTGGGGGTGATCCTCGACCTCAACATCGACGATGAAGCCGTTCGCGACGAGGCCCGCCAGGACTTCACGGGGTTCTTCGCCAACAAGAGGAAGGCGAAGGAACTCGCGGACGTGGCCGGCCTGACGCAGATCTTTGCGAACGCGGCTCGGAAGCTGAAGCGCATGAACGGCGAAGTCAGCTTCAAATTCGACAACGACGGCAAGGAGGTCGCCGTCCTCTGCAGCGTTCCGAAGAAGTACAACCCGAGCAGCGGCGGCGCCTGGCCGCTGATCCTGGCCGTGCCCGACAAGGGGCAGTCCGCGAAGGACTACCTCGCGAAGAACTGGGCGGCCGCCCCGATCCGGGAGAAGTACGTCATCGCCGTCCTCGACTTCGACTACTCCGAGGTCGAGGAGGAGGTGACCGAGACGATCAAGGAAGAGGACGTCGTCAAGTTCGTGAAGAAGAAGGTGAAGAAGCCCTTCTCGTGGGACCACCTCCGCGCCCGCGGCCAGTGGTGGCGCAGCTATGGCCGCGTGCTGAGGGACCTGAAGATCGACCCCAACCGCGTCATCCTCGACGGGGCCGGTCACGGCGCGAGCGGGAACTTCAATCTCTCCGTCGGCGAGTGCTGGCGCTTCGCCGGCATCATCGACCGGGGTGGGGAGTACGAGGGCGCGGCGCTGTCGAACCTGGCGTCGGTCCGGATCCTGAGCCTCCCCTGGGCCACGGCCGGCGAGAAGGCCGGAGCGACGACGGAGGAGCTGAAGAAGGCGTGCGGCGACAACTTCACGGCCGGCACGAACGAGCCGAAGTGGGCGGGCGCCACGGACGCGGGCACGGAGATGCTCGCCTGGCTCGACGGCTGCACCCGGAACCGCTACCCGCTGCCGTTCAAGTGGACCTCCGCGAAGGATCTCCACCAGGTCGGCCACTGGGTCTTCCTCAAGAAGTTCCACGATGGCGAGAAGCCCGCGACCTTCTCGATGGAGTTCGACGACAAGGCGAAGGTCGTCGTGATCAAGACGGAGAACGTGAAGGAGTTCAACCTGTTCCTGAACGACCTCCTCGTCGATCTCTCGAAGCCGTTCAAGATCAAGATCAACGACGCGGACCCGGTGGAGTACGAGGTGAATCGCTCCGCCGACAAGCTGCTCCTCCACGCGGACGTCAACAGCATGGTGGGGCCCTGGGACGCGGGCTGCATCTTCCCCGCCGACATCGAGGGCCTCGTCGTCGAGCCGGCGGCGAAGAAAGAAGATGGCGAGAAGAAGGACGACGCGAAGAAGGACGACGCGAAGAAGGACGACGGCGAAAAGAAGGACGAGAAGTAGTTGGACGCTGAGCTGACCCGACCCGCACGGGCCTGGCTGATCGTCACCGCGTTCCTCTCGGGGGCCAGCGTCATGGTCCTCGAGATGGCCGCCGTCCGGGCGGCGGCTCCCTACTTCGGGCAGTCGAACTACACGTGGACGAACGTGATCGGCGTGATCCTCGCCGCGCTCGCGGTCGGGTACTTCCTCGGCGGCCGGCTCATCGATCGCCACCCGCGCGCGGGGCTCCTCTTCACGGTGCTCCTTCTCGGCGGACTTCTCGCGATGGTCCTGCCGCTCCTGGTCCGGCCCGTTTCCCGCTGGCTGATGCCGGCGGATCTCGCGGTGGAAGGGGCGGCGACGGTCTTCACGCTGGCCAGTCTCGCCGCGACCCTGATCCTGTTCGCGCCGCCGATCCTGCTCCTCGGCATGGTCTCGCCCATGGCGATCCGCCTGCTGGCCGTCCCGGGCAAGGTCGGCAACGCCTCGGGCCGCATCTTCGCCTCCTCCACGGTCGGGTCGCTGATCGGGACCTTCGCGACCACCTTCGTCCTGCTGGAGACGTTCGGCACCCGCGCCACCATGGCTCTGTCGGGCGGCGTGCTCGTCGCCACCGCGGTGATCGGCCTGCTGGTGGCCGTCGTGGGCCGTTCCGGGAAACTCGCGGCGGCCGTCGGCGCGCTCCTGGCGGTGGCGCTCGGGATCGGCGGCGCGCAGGCCGGCCCGCTGAAGATTCACCCAGACCAGGTCGAGGAGGTGGAGAGCGCCTACCAGTACATCCGCGTCCTCGACGATGTCTCCGGTGATGTGACCGTCCGGATGCTGCAGTTCAACGAAGCCGAGCAGAGCTACCAGTCGGTCCTCATCCCGGACCGGGTCCTCACCGGCGGCCGGTACTACGACTACTACGCCGCGCTGCCCTACCTCTTCCCGAAGGAGCGGCGGCGCGACCTCGACGTCCTCGTCATCGGCCTCGCCGCCGGCACGATCCCCCGCCAACTCGAGGCGTTCTTCCCCGAGGGGCTCTCGGTGACCGGGGTCGAGATCGACCCGGCCGTCCTCGAACTCGGCCGGAAGCACTTCGAACTCCCGGAAAGCGGCTGGCTGACCGCCGTCGTGATGGACGGCCGCGCCTATCTCAACGGGGCCGAGTCAATAAAGACCTTCGACCTCGTCGTGATCGACGCCTTCGCCCAGGAGTACTACGTGCCCTTCCACCTCGCCACGCGCGAGGCGTTCGAGGCGGCGGCGAAGCGGCTGAAACCGGGCGGGATCGTGGCGATGAACGTCGCGGCCTACCGCGCCGACTCCGCCCTGCTCGCGTCCATCGAGTCCACCGTGGCCCACGTCTTCGGTCGCGCCTGGCGCACGAAAGTCTACGGCTACGCGAACTTCATGGTCTTCGCCGTCAAGGACGAGGAGCCGCAGTTCAAGCGACTCTTCGACCTGCCCCGCGACGGCGGGCCGGAGCAGCCGGAGCTGAACCTCGTCGCGGCCGTGATCCGCACCGCCACCTCCGCGGTCGAGCCCCGGGACGGCGTCTGCCTCACCGACGACCTCGCCCCGGTGGAGCGCCTGATGGACCGCTCCGTGCGGCGCGAGAGCCGCCTCATCCTGGGGGACTGACGTGGCCCGCCCCGTCCTCATCGCCCTGCTCGTCGCGCTGCTGGCCGGTGCCGCCCACGCCCAGGATCCCGTCGACAGGGACATCACCCGCGCGCGGGAGCTCGCGGGTTCGGGAATGACCGAGAAGGCCTTCAGTATCCTCCAGTCGCTCGCGGAAGCACACCCCGACGATCGCCGGCCGCACTGGTGGCTCGCGAACCTGCTCTATTCGAAGGCGGGCCGACGCCGCGAGGCGGCGGAGACCATCGACGGGTTCCTCGAGCGCCATCCCCGCGACACCTACGCGCTGGAACTTCTCGTCGCGATCGCCGACGATGCGCTCGCGGCGGCCGAACCGGACGTGGCGCGCTACGCCGCGCGTCGCCTGATGTTCTACCAGCCGAACGACAAGAACCACCTCTACCTGGTCGCCCAGGCGTTCTACATGAAGGGGGACCGTGACGGCGCCCGCGAGGCCTGCCGCCTGTTGATTCAGGACTGGCCCAGCGACCGGGACGCTTACCTCCTGCTCGCCCGCTCGGAGGAGGACGAGGGCCGCTTCGAGGAAGCCGCCGAGACCTACCGCACGCTCATCGAGGAGCGGCCCGGCTACGCCCGGGCGCGCCTGGCGCTCGGCAGCATCCTGTGGATCGAGGTGCGCGACTACGACGCGGCCGAGCAGGCCTTCCGGGACGCCCTCGACGTCGCGGACGACGGCAGTGCGGACGCGCGTGAGGCGAAGCTTGGCATCGAAGCGGTCCGTGCCGACCGCGAGCTGGCCCATCGCCTGCGCGAGCACCGGTCGTTCCTGTTCGGGCTCGTCATCGCGGTGGTGTGCGGCCTCGCCCTGACCTCGGCGGCGGTCGCGTACGCCGCCCGGGCGCGGAAGTAGCCAGGTCGATCAGACTTCCCCGACGAGCCGCGTCCACTCCGCGCGCGTGATTTCGAGATCCACCTCGTCGCGCTCGGGCACCTCTCTCGCAATCCGCATCCCGATCGAGGTGAAGAGGCCCCGCGACGCCGGGTTGTCCCGGGACACCATCATCGCGCAGAGCCGATCGATCTTCCTGGCGCGGAACGCATGGTCCCGAAGCACGACGGCGGCCTCGCGCCCGTAGCCCTGCCGCCAGAGACTCCGGTCCCAGATCCCCATCGGCATCCGCATCACCTTCTCGTCCGGCCGGACTTCGGCCCGCTCGACGTTCATCCACTGCAGGCAGGCCTCACCGATCGGCCGGTCGGTCGAACGAAGGACCAGCGTGAAGAGCCAGCCCGATTTCGCCATGCCCCGCCCGATGTTCTCGAGGTACTCCCTCGTGATCTCGTACTGCGGATTGGGATCCATCAGCATCCGGAACACCGGGTCCCGATACCACTCGGTCGCGACGTCGAAGTCGGCCAGGACGCAGGGGCGGAGGAGGAGGCGGTCGGTCTCGAAGTGGAGGTCGTGGTGGGGGAAGGTTGGCATGAAGTCAGGTTAACCCAGCCAGGGGGGGGGTGCGTGAGGAGCCCGGTGCTGTCTTGATTCAGAAGAAACTGAGTGGCCTTCGGCCACCCGGGGGTCGTACTCGAACGCATGCTCCGAATACGCCGTGAAACGAAAGGGCTGACTTGC
>JBDLIY010000044.1:0-14569 GCA_039714635.1 Planctomycetota bacterium | reverse complement strand
CGGGGACAAGAGCAAGGACGGGGACGAGAGCGAGGACAAGGACCGGGCCGACGACGACGCGGATGATGAAGAAGACGACGACTAGACTGGCGGCCGTCGTTCTCGGCTTCCTGATCGCGGCCCCCGTCTTCGCGGACGGGAGTCGGGATTCCGCGCGCCTCGACGAAGACCTGAAGCTCGTCGCGCGGTTGCGCTCCGAGGGCCGGGACGACATGGCCCTCACCCTCGCCAGCCGCATCGTGGCGGTGAACCCGACGTCGCTCGAGGCGCACCTCGCCTACCAGGACCTCCGGATCGCGAAGGGCGAGACGGCGGCGCTCGTGCGGGAGTATTCGAAGCGCCAGTCCGGTTCCGACGTGACGGCGGACGACGTCTTCCTCCACGCCCGCCTGCTCTCCTCGAACCGCCGGGCGATTTCCGGTTTCAAGCGGGCGCTGAAGCTGGACCCGAACCACTTCCCGGCCCTGTGCGCCCTCGGGGCGCGGCAGGTGGAGTCGGGCGACCTCGACGGCGCCGGGAAGAACCTCGCCCTCGCGCGCCGCCTGCGGCCGGAGTCCGGCGTGCCGGTCAACCTGCTCGGCCGCGCGGCCGAGGTCCGCGGCGACCCGGGCCGGGCCGAGCGGCTCTACCGGACCGCGGCGAAGCTGGCGCCGACCGACCCCCTGCCGGTCCTCAACCTCGGCGTCCTGCTCATGGGACTCGAGCGCTACGACGACGCCCTGCCGGTCCTCGAGGAGGCGAACCGCCTCGACCCCACGGATCCGATGCCGCTGCTCGTGCTCGGTATGTGCTTCGCCGCCCGGGGTGACCTGGAGTCCGCCGTCGCCGAGTACAAGGAGGCGGTGGAACTCCCGTCGAACACCGTCGACTCCCTGAACATGCTGGGCTCGGCGTACATCGGGCTCGAGCAGTTCGACCTCGCGAAGAAGGCGCTCGACAAGGCCCTGGACGCCGCGCCGAAGAGCGTCCCCACGCTCCTCAACCTCTGCTACCTGGAGCTTCGCCAGAACCGCGTCGCCGAGGCGGCGCAGTGGGTGAAGAAGGCGCGGAAGCTGGACCCCCGATCCGCGCAGGCGTGCTACTTCGCCGGCCTCTGCGAGGAGTTCCTCGGTCGTCAGAAGGCCGCGGAGCAGGCCTACCGCCGGGCCGTCACGCTCGACGAGGGCAACCCGGACTACTGGCGGGCGCTGGGGACGTTCTACAGCAACCTGACGCGCTACCGCGACGCCGTGAAGGCCTACACGAAGGTCGTCACGCTGACCGACCGTTCGGTCCCGGCGCTGACCGACCTGGCGTTCGCGTGGGTCGGCCGGGGCGACCCGAAGAAGGCGATCACCTGCTTCGAGGAGGTCATCGAGGCCGAGCCCGACAACCTCACCGCCTGGATGAACATCGGCCTGATCTACCAGGAGAAGCTCTCCGACCGCGACCAGGCGATCCGCGCCTACCAGGAGTACCTGAAGCGCGGCGGCGAGGACGAGCGCGTGAAGAAGTGGCTGGAGGAGCTGCGGGCGGGGAAGTAGTCAGTCCCCGATCCGGTTCGAGACGAGCACGTACGCGTAGCCCCACTCCCTCTCGACGGTGAACCGCTCTCCTGTCATCCGCAATGGACCGAGGCGGTCCTGCCGGATGATCGCAAACCGCTCACCGGGACCCGCGAGCCAGTCCTGCAGGTCCACGAGTTCCTTCAGGGTCGTGATCCGGCGCTCGGTGTAGAAGACGAGTTCCGGGCCCGGCTGCTTGCTCGATGCGCCCACCGAGTTGAGGAAGGCCAGCTCCGCCTCCGGTGACGCCCGCTCGAGGAACTCGCGGCCCAGTCCGGCGACGGAGCGTTCCCCGTTCCGCGACGGCATCCACAGGTGGAACCAGACCGCCAGGCCGATCGCCACGACGCCCGCCATCGCCTCGAACGTCCGGCGGGGGGGAAGCGGCCCGAGCCATCGTGCGCTCCCGGCCTCGACGGTCTTCGCGGCGATCCACCCGGCGAAGAGCACCGCGGCCGGGATCAACGGGTCGAGGTAGTTGCTTCGCTTGCTGCCGTTCACGGTGAGCATCAGCAGGCCCCACCCGATCCACATCGTGAGGAGGACGAGCCCGCGCTTCTCCCCGGCGGTCAGGCCGCCCCGGCGCATCCGCGCGATCGCCGGCACGATCAGCAGCACGAAGGGCGCGGCCACGGCGGGGAACGTGAGCAACTGCATGTAGATCGGTTTCCAGTGCGCCTTCCCCGTCGCGATCCGGCCGAACTCGCCGGGGTCGGAGAAGAAGAGCAGCGGGGCGATCGAGAGCGCGACGCCGACGGCCAGGACCGGCCACGGCAGCCGACGGCCGCGGCGCATCAGGCTGACGTAGAGGATCAGCGGCGGCAGGACGAAGAGCGGCCCCGTCCACTTCGCGAGGACGCCGAGGGGAAGCGCCGCGAGGAAGAGCCCGAGCGCGGCCCGGCTCCGGCGGCGTTCCCAGAGGAGGAAGCCGGTGAACGCCAGCAGCACCGTCAGCGTCACGAGGACGTCCATCCGCGCGGTGCGCGCCTCCTTCGCGAAGTACGGCGTGACGGCGAGGAAGATCGCCGCCCAGAACCCCGCCGCCCGGCCGAACAGCAGGGCACCTGCGAGCCAGGTCAGCGCGACGCAGGCGACACCGGCGACCGCGCCCGGCAGGCGGGTCTCGAACTCGCTGATCTCGCCGGTCACGGTGCCAAGTCCGGCCTGCGCCCACATGAGCAGCGGCGGCTTCTTGGCATAAGCGCGGCCGTTGACGGTGAGGTTCGTCCAGTCTCCGGAATCGAGAATCTCGCGCGCGGCGACGGCGTACCGCGGCTCGTCCGAGCCCCAGAGGTCGCGGTTCGCGAGCCCGGGCACGAAGAGCAGCACCGCGAGAAGCGCGGGGCCGACGACGCTCAGTCGATCACGACTTCGAATGTCTGCGTTCCTCCGGGTTTCACTTCGATCGTGGTGACCGGTTGACCCAGGCCTGACTCGCGATCCGGGCGGCCGACATACACGGTCCAGGACCCCGGTGTCAGGTGCAGCCGGCAGAGGGCGTCGTTCGCGGCCCGCCGAACCGCTTGGTGACCGTCCGCTGAGCGCAGCGTGAGGAAGATATGCCGAGCGGGGCTGCCGGAACCGTGCTTCACACGGATCTGGATGGGTGTCTGGGCCGCGAGGACGATCCGGAGTCCCTCGACCCCGCCCTTCTCGCCGAGGGTGAACTCCGCCGAGACCCCCATGCCACCGTTTCCCAATGCCCGGGCCCTCCAGATGCCCGGTCTCTCGCCGTGGAGTGCGAACTCCCCGTTCGCGTCGGTTTGCCCGAAGGACGATCCGGCCCCTCGGTCGTGGTTCACGAGTTGCACGGTCGCGTCGGGGACGGGACGACCCCGGCGGTCGACGACCCGTCCGCTCACCGCGCCCTCCCTGCTGTCGGCGACCGCCTGGAGGGTGACGAGGGTCTCCTCCCCCTCGATCACGAGGGCCCGTCCCTCCGCGTGGTTACAGCCCGAGAGATCGACCAGACGGACGATCCAGGTCCCCGGCTCCACCGTGGCCTTGAAGGTTCCGTCAGGGTATTGGAGTGCGTTCCCCTCCGGCCACTCCGAATCGGGAAGCCCCGGATGCTCCCGGAAGATCCGGATCCGTCGGTCGGGCGCGGGATTCGCGATCCGGCCGCGGATCCGGCCCCCGGCCCCGATCTTGAGGATCTGCCCCCCGGTCTCCCGTCCCGCCTCGACGAGAATCCCGGCCCGGCTCGTGCTGCCTCGCCCCCGGTCGGTGGCGACGAGCCCGTAGCGCCCTGGCCGCAGCCCGTCGATCCGGAATTCCCCGTCGACATCCGAGCGCACGACGCGGACCGCGCCGACACCTGCCTCGGAAACCGTCACCCCGAGGTTGAACAGGGGCTTGCCCGTTTCCCGCTCCACGATGCGGCCGGCGATCCTCCCCGCCGGCCGCACGACGATCTCCACTCCGTCCCGGGTTTCCCCGGTCCGGACCTCGACCGGGCGGGAGATGCCCCGCGTGAAGAACTCAGGTGTTGCGACGACGTACGCCGTGCCGGGCAGTACACCTCCGATCACGAAGTGGCCGTCCGAGGAACTCCTGGCCCAGGCGAGGGCCAAATATCGGGAGTCGATGCCCAGAAGGAGGAGAGAGCCCCGCTGAACGAAGATCGGAGACTCCACGACGAGCGGCTGTCCGTCCGGTGTCACGAGCGTCCCCCGCACCGCTCCGCCGCGCTTCAGCACGATCCGGATCTCCGACCGGCAGCCGGCGGAGACCCCGGTCCGTCCGACGCCGGGGACGTCGTAGAAGTCCGGGCCCACCGCGTGGATCTCGTACCTCGCGGCGGGCTCGATACCGGCGAAGAGGACGCAGCCCTCCTCGTCCGTCTTCTTCTCCGCTCCGTCCACGAGGACCGTGGCACCGAGGACCCGGGTGCCGTCCTCCCGCCGCACCTCCACGAGGAGATCGCCCTTCGTCGGGTCGTCGCTTTCGTCGTGCTCGAAGGGGTTCGGTCCGGCGAGGATCTCGGCCAGAGTCTCGTCGTCGGATGCGGGCGGCCGGTCGGCGGGCACGGCATCGGGCGGGGAGTCGGACGTCCCGTCCTCCGGCCGCCGCACCGGGTCGTCCCCGGACCCCGGGCCGGAGCCGTCGAGCGTCACGAACGCGAGGAGCAGCAGAAGCAGCAGCGCGACCGCGATGGCTCCCCGCTTCCGGTTCATTTCAGCGTGATCTCGATCTCCGCGGGGACACCGCTTTCGACCTTCACGGACGCGCTGCCCCGGACCGCCTCCTGGAAGGCCATCACGCGGTACTCCGTCCCGCCGCGGACCTGGAGCGTCGCAACGCCGGCCGCGTTCGTCTGCCCCCGCTTCGACTCGTTCGTCTCCCGGGAGTTGGCGACGACCCAGATTCCCTGCTTCGGCCGCCCCTCGGCGTCCACGACCTTCACGGTGAGATCCGTCAGCGTGACGAGTTCGATCCGGACGTCCCGGACGTGGCCGCCCTCCGCCACCTCGACCTCCTCCGTCTGCCCGTCGGCGCCATCCTTCGACGCACGGAACGTCCACGTCCCGGCGAACACCTTCGGGAAGGTGAACCGTCCGTCCTTCCCGGTGCGGACGGGGCTCACGTGACCGCCGAAGAACGGGCCGTCCTCGATCCTCTGCGACCGGGAGGCCTGGACCGTCACGCCCTCGATGCCGCGGCCGGACCCGTCGACGACGATCCCCTCCACGCGCGCCGGGTTCAGGACGAAGGGAACCTCCACCTCGTCCCCGGGCCCGACCTCGACCGTCTCGCGCTTGTCCCCGCAGGAGACACGCCATGTCCCCGGCTCGAGGCCGCCGAACTCGAACTTCCCGTCGGCGTCCGGGTGCTCCATCCGCGGGATCTCGATGCGCGGCCGGGCCGGATCCCGCTTCTTCTCCTCGACCTGCTGCAGCCGGACCATCTCCTTGAGGACCTTGCCGTCCCGCGTCTTGACGGTGCCGCGGATGACGGCCCGGGCCTCGACCCTGAGGTCCCTCGTGACGACCTGGCCCTCCCCGACCTCCACCATGTCGGGACCGAGCGGGGTATCGTCCGGCTTCTCCTCCTCGCCGCCCATGCTCCCGCCGGAGAAGGCGATCGCGAACCCCGAGCGACCATCGTTCGCCGACAGCTTGACCCGGTAGCGACCCGGCTCGAGGCCCTCCGCGCGGTAGACGCCCGACGCGTCCGTCTTCTCGCGCTGGCCGTAGTCGCCCTGGAAGTCGATCCGCGCCATCACCTTCTGGATGAGGACGGTCCTTCCCGCCCTGGGCTTCCCGTCCGGGCCGTAGACGGTGCCCGTGATCGTCGCCCCGCGGCCGAGCGCGAGGCGCAGGACGCCGGTCTCGACGCCGGCCGCCACCTCGATGTCGTCCAGGGAGGCCTTTGTGCGGCCCTTCGCCCCCGCCGTCACGCGGTACAACCCCGGGGGAACGTTCTCGAGCCGGAACGCGCCTTTCTCGTCCGTCGTGGCGCGGTGGCGGCCACCGAAGTTGATGCCCGGGCCGCCGGAGGAGACGAAGACGACGTTCTCGCCGTCCGCGAGGCCGACGGTCGCGCCGGCGACAGGCTCTCCCGTCTCCCGGTCGACGACGACGCCGACGACGGAACCGCCGGCCGAGAGCGTGATCTCGACACCCTCCGTGAACGCTCCGACCTCGATCCGGAACGTCTCCGAGCTTCCCTCGACGAACCCCTCCGCCGTCGCCTTCACGACGTAGGCGCCGGGCCGGATCCGCGAGATCTCGAATCGCCCGTCGCCGGCCGGGTAACTCCGCGAGACGGTCGCCCGGCCCTGGCCGATCCGCCAGTTGCCGTTCACCGCCGTGGGCCTCACGGTGATCTTGAACGGCACGGTCAGGGTCGCGCCGGTGGGACCGCGGACGACGCCGCGGATCCCGCCGCCGGGCCGGATGACCAGCGCGGTCCGCGTCTCCTCGTCCTTTATCACGACGACCCGCACGCTCGGCCGCACGTCCTGGGAGTTCGGGCCCGTGGCCGTGGCCGTGATCCGCTTACCGGCGGGCAGTTCCTCGAACCGCGCGATGCCGTCCGCTCCCGTGGTCGCCGTCTGGCCGTCCGCCGTCACCACGCAGCCGGGAACGGGCCGCTTCTCCGGATCGGTCACGGTGACGAGGAGCGTCCCGGTGCCGTCCATCTTCTCCGGGGGCTCGCCCGGGACATCTTCCTCGACCAGAACCGGTTCGTCGGGAACGACGGGCGGCGGCGCCACGTCGTCGTCGGGCCGGGCCGCGGGCCCCGACCGCTCGGGATCCACGCCGGCGGGGTCGCTGCCACCGAGCGCGACCCAGAGGATGGCGGCGATCGCCGCGACGACGAAGAGTCCGAGCAGAAGACGGCTGCCCATGTGAGCCTCCCGGTTGAAGCCTACCTTACCCTACGTGGTACGTAGTGGGGACCGGCCGCCGTCCCGTAGAATTTCCGGGAGCCCCCGGAGGTGAAGATGCTCACGTTCCTCCTCAAGGTCGAGGGGAAGCCGGATCGCAAGGTCGAGGTCGACGGGTCGCCCGTCGTCGTCGGCTCGGAGGCCGGTCTGCCCCTGACGATCGTCGACCCCGCGGCCGCGGCCCGCCACGTCGAGATCGACGTCCGCGACGTCGGCGTCGTTCTGAAGGACCTCGCCACGGATACCGGCACGCGCGTCAACGGGGACCTCGTCTCCCAGGTCCGGCTCGAGGTCGGCGACGCGATCGCCATCGGCGCGACGACGCTCGTCCTGACGCTCGTCTCCGCGGTCGAGCCCGGGCCCGCGCCGGCGCCGGCGAAGCGACCCGCCGCCGTTCCCGCCCCGGCCGGGACGGCCCCCTCCCGCGCCGCGATGGCCCGCGAACGGAAGCGGAGCTTCGCGGTCCCCGTGGCGATGCTCCTCCTGCTGGTCGCGGGGGCGGGCGCCGCCCTGTTCCTCCTCACGCGGGAGCCGCCGGAGAAGGTCGAGGTCGCGGAGGTCGACGTCGAGCGGCCGGCCGCTCCGAAGGCGGCGGAGCCGGAGATCGAACGGCTGGTCGAGGAGCCGGCCGAAGTCGTCGACGACGAGCCCGGGGAGGTGCCGGAGCTCCCGCCGGCGAAGGCCGTCGAGGAGCCCGTCGAGCCGGCCCGGCCGGATCCCGCCGCCGCCGCGGCCGACGCGGCGGAGAAGGCGAAGCGCGCGCGCGAGGAACTCCTCCGCCGCAAGAAGGAGGCGGAGCGCCTCCGCGCGGCCGAGGAGAAGTACGACCGGTTCGTCGAGACGCTCGACGACCGCATCTCCCGGTACGCCTTCGCCGGGCCGATCGCCGACGTGGGGAAGATCCTGGAGACGCTGCCCGCCGGCGAACTGCGGCATGAGGCCATCTACCTGCAGTCGGACCTGATGCGGGCCGACGCCGTGTTCGGGCGGCTGAAGGAGGTCCTCGGGGCGGGCGACGGTCGGAAGGTGAAGCTCGCCTCCGGCCTCGAGATGGTCGTGCTCGAAACGGACGACGAGGGCTTCACCGCGAAGGTGGGGCCGGCGCGGACGAAGAAGCGCTGGGTCGAGCTCGCCCCGGCGACGGTCCACGGGGTCGTCGCCCGCGAGACGAAGGACGCCGGGGACTGGATGGACCTCTCGGCGTTCGCGGCGCTGTTCGGCCTCGACACCGTGGAGCCCGACCTCGCGGAGGCGTTCGGGGCGGACGAGGCGAAAAAGGGCGAGATCGACGGCACGATCGCCCGGCGGCGGGGACAGGAGATCCCGGACGGCGGCTACGTCCTCCACGACAAGCGGTGGATCACCGCGGAGGAGAAGGACTACCTCGACCGGGGCTATCACTTCCACGAGGGGAAGTGGCTCACGGAAGACGAGTGGATGAAGGCCCGCGGCTGGGTGCTGTACGACGGGCGGTGGACCTCCCCCGAGCGCTACGCGCGGATCCTCGAGGCGGCAAAGGAAGCCGAGGCCCTCGCGGCGAAGTACCTGCCGAAGGGGCTCATCGACAAGCCGGGGAACGGGGCGTTCACGGAGTGGCCGAACGGGACCACGAAGGCGCCGGTCGACTTCAAGACGCCGCACTATCGCATCAAGACGAACCTGAGCCGGGAAGTGGGGCAGGATCTCGCGTACACGATGGAGATCCTGAACACGAACTTGAAGGCGCAGTTCGGGATCCGGGCGAAGGGTGCGAAGTTCACGATCAACCTGGTCGCGACGCGGGACCAGTACCGGGGGCGGTGGCGCGCCGCGGGCGGCAGCCTCGGCTTCTGCTCGACGAGCGAGATCTGCACCTTCTACCAGCCGCCGATGACGACGGCCGTGCTGATGCACGAGGGCACGCACCAGATCCTGCGCGCGTTCGCGCCGTCCGCGCCGCGGTGGCTGCACGAGGGCGTGGCCTGCTACTTCGAGTGCAGCCGGTTCGTCTTCAACGAGCGGCGCCGGCGGGTCGAACTGGAGGTGGGCCTCCTCAACGCGATCCGGTGCGCCGGCTGCCAGGCCCAGATCCGTTCCGGCCGCGCGGCGAAGATCGTCGACTTCATCCGCGGCAAGGGCGGCGACCCCTACCAGCAGGGCTGGGCGTTCATCTACTACCTGGCGAAGGCTCGTGACGGGGAGTACGCGCCGAAGATGCACGCGTTCTTCGAGCAGGCGCACAAGAAGGACGTGGTCGAGCGTTTCCAGAAGATCTTCCGCGTGAAGGACATGGAGGTCTTCGAGGAGGAGTGGAAGGCGTGGGTTCTGGCCCTCGACCCGGCCAAGGGCGTCCGGATGGACAGCGCGCACCGATGACTGCCAGGGAGGGTTTCCCTCCGGCAACAGCCTTGCGGCATCCGGTGCCGCGGGCCGGGCGGACACGGCCGGGCCTGGATCCGCGGGAGCCCCTCGGTGCCACTGGCAGCAGCGAGGACCGATTCCGATGATCGAGCTCCGCGAGTACGGGGCCGACGGCCCGCGGGTCATCGCCCTGCACGGAGGTCCGGGGGCGCGCGGTTCGCTCGCTCCGGTGGCCGAGGGGCTGGCCGGGTCGTTCCGCGTTCTGGAGCCGCTCCAGCGCGTCTCCGGGGACGAGCTGCTGACGGTCGCGGATCACGTGGCGGACCTCGACGAGGTGATCCTCGATCGGTGGGAGGGCGGGCCGCCGGCGCTCGTCGGGTCGAGTTGGGGCGCCATGCTCGCGCTGGTGTACGCGGCGGAGCATCCGGAGCGGGCGGGGCCGCTCGCCCTGGTCGGCAACGGGACGTGGGACACGGCCGCGCGGGCGGTGCTCCAGGAGACGATCCGGGAGAGGCTCTCCGAAGAAGACCGGGCACGCCTGGCGACGCTGGCCGAGGACCACCCGGACCCGGCGGAGCGGATGGACGTCCTCGGCGGGATCATCCTGCCGGTCTTCTCGGTCGACAAGATCGCGATCGACGCGCCGCCGGAGGAGTTCGACGCGAAGGGCAACGTGGAGACCTGGGCCGACATGGTCCGGCTCCAGGAGGCGGGCGTCTACCCGGCCGCGTTCGCGGCGATCCGCTCGCCGGTGATCATGCTCCACGGCGACTACGATCCGCACCCGGGCCGGATGATCCGGGACGGCCTGCTCCCCGTCCTGCCGGACCTGGAGTACGTGGAGTTCGAGAGGTGTGGCCACGATCCCTGGGTGGAGCGGGAGGCCCGCGAGCCGTTCTTCGCCGCGCTGATCGACTGGCTGGGGAAGCACGCGACGTGAAGCCGAAGCCCCGCCACCTCGGCCCGGAGCACGGATCGGTGTTCTCGGCTCGCTCGGTGGTGGAAGCCTATCGCCACCGCCCGCCGTATCCCCCGGAGACCTTCGATATCCTCGCCGACCTCGCGATCGAGCCGGGCGGCGCCGTCCTCGACGCCGGGTGCGGGACGGGTCTCCTCGCGCGCCTGCTCGCAATGCGAGGTTTCCGCGTCGACGGGGTCGATCCGTCGGCGGCGATGCTCGAGGTCGGCCGCCGACTCGAGGGCGGCGACCGCGTGAACTGGATCGAGGCCCCGATGGAGTCGGCACCGCTCGAGCCGCCCTACGCCCTCGCTACGGCGGGGGAGAGCCTGCACTGGATGGAGTGGAGCGTCGTGCTGCCGCGGATCGCGGAGGCGCTGCTCCCCGGGGCACGGCTGGTCGTCGTCGGGAAGGAGTTCGATCCGTCGCCCTGGGCGGACGAACT
Source organism: Planctomycetota bacterium (assembly GCA_039714635.1). GTDB lineage: Bacteria > Planctomycetota > JAJSAM01 > JAJSAM01 > JAJSAM01 > JBDLIY01. The sequence continues at coordinate 3,890 of JBDLIY010000044.1, read as the reverse complement.
GGCGGGACTCGTCGCGCGGTTCACGACGAACCCCGACCTCAAGTCGCTCGACCTCGCGGAGGAACTCGCCTCGCGCGGGCTGTTCGCGCCGGAGGGGGAGGTGCGGACCGGGACGGTCCGGTTCGATTCCCGGGTGGAGGACTACGTGGAGTCGTTCCACTCCACGAGCTATCTCTCGCGGGAGCGGATGGCGCCGGAAGACGCCGCCGCGTTCGACGCGGAGGTCCGAAGGTTGGTGTACGACGCGCACCCCGGAGGTCGCTTCACCTCCGAGGTGCGCGCGCGGATCGCCTGGGGCGAGCCGCTCACTTCCTTATCTGGACCCACTTCGCCGCGTACGACGCGATGAGCTTCAGGTCGACGCGGTAGCCGAGGTCGACGGCCGCGCCATCCTTCGCCACGTAGAACGACAGTCCCAGCCCGGCCGGGGCGTTCGCGAGCAGCGGCTTTGCCTCTTCCGGGATCTTCGGCAGGTCGGAGATGAGCCGCAGCAGCGGGCTGACGTCCATGAAGAACTTCATGTGGGCGTCCGCCGGGAAGCCCGCCATCGCCGACGCCACGGCCGCCGGCGGCAGGCCCGGCCGGCCCGACTTCACCATCTCGATGAGCGCGACCGTCCGCTCCCGGGCGCCCACCCCCACGGCCCCGACCGCCATCCCGTCGAGGATCGCGAGGTGGTAGTCGATCGTCTCGCCACCGAGCATCTTCGCGAACATCTTCTTCATCGCGTCGACGGCCTCGGGCGGGACCTCGGGGGACTCGGACTCCTTCATCGCCATCTTGATGGAGAAGCTGCGGACCTTGACGCCGCCGTACTCCCAGGGCTCGCCCTGCGTGAAGCCCATGTCGAACGGAAGCTCCTGCCCCTCGGGCATCATCTCCGCCATGGACTTCATCATCTCGTCGAAATGCTTCGGCATGAGGTCGATGAGCTTCGCGTACTCCTCCTCGTTCGTGACGCCCATGGCGAACGTCTCCGAGGCGCCGCCGTCGAAGCTGATGCCGACCGCCATCCCGTCGAGGAGCAGGAAGCTCTGCTTCACCATCTCGAGCATCTCGGGATCCTTGAACATGCCCCCGTAGATCGAGGCGAAGGACTCCCAGAGCTCGCTGCCCGGGACCTTCATGTCTATCGCCATGAAGTCGGCGCTGTCGATGTAGCCGAGGTAGCTCTTCCGGGTGACCTTCGCCTCGGCGATCTTCTTCGCCGTGGCCGAGCCCTCCTTCGGGACGTAGCGGTAAGTCACGTCGAGCTTGCCGCCGCGGAGGTTCGCCGCGACGTTGAGCCCGGCGGTGTCGGCGATCGCCGTCTTCATCTCCGCGACCATCCCGGCGTACATGTCGCCGACGGCGTCGCCCGCCTGCTGCCGGATCATCTCGACGATCATGTCGAGCTGGCCGAGCATCGGGATGATCATCGGGCCGACCACTTCCATGTTCACGGCGACGGAGACGTCGCCGTCGCGGAGCTGGGCGAAGAGGGGCGAGGGCTTCTCGGCGACCTTCACACCCTCGAGCACTCCCGGGCTGCGTGCCCAGGCGGCGAACGGGCCGACGACCTTCACCGACTCGTTGCCGGCGGTCCTGACGCTGAACGCGGCCGGGTCGGAGAGCGACATGATCACGATGGGCATCGGGCCCATCGCGCTCATGAACATCGCGATGCCGACCGGCTGGTCGAGGTCCACCCCTTCGAGGTCGGGGTTGCTCATCACCTTGCCGAGGTTCGCCTTGATGCTGGCGTCATCGACTTCTTCCGGCTCGATGATCTTCACGAGCTCCAGAACCTCGGCGTCCAGCTTCGCGAGGTCGTTGATCCGGATGAACGCGAGGGCGCCCTCGGGCACCAGGTTCGCGAGCGTCGGGGGGCCGGCCGGCGTTTCCGGCCCGGCGGGGGCCGCCGGCGCGACCGGGGCCTCTTCCTGGGCGAACAGGCTCCCCGCCACCTGACTGCCGCCCGCGATGGCGAGGGCGGCGATCAGGAGAAGCGGGGCCACGATACGAAGGCTGCGCGACATGGAAATTCCTCCCTGATTTCACACTTGATCCGCCCATGGTACGGCCTGGGCGTGGCCGGTGTTCGTCAGGATTCGAGAATTCCCGGTCGCGGTTTCAGGCCCGAGGGCGAGGAACGAAGCCGACCTTCCGCATCACCTTGGAGAGAATCTTCCGCGCCCGGCGCTCCGCCTTCGCCGCGCCCTCGGCCATCAGGGCCTCGAGGTGCGACTTGTCGGAGCGGATCTCGTCGTAGCGTTCCTGGAGCGGCCGGAGCGATTCGACGACGACCTCGGCGAGGTCCTTCTTGAAGTCCTCGTACCCCTTGCCGACGTAGCGGGCTTCGAGGTCTTCGATCGCGTCCCCGGCCAGCGCGCTCCAGATCGTCAGGAGGTTCGAGATCGCGGGCGCGTTCTCCGGGTCGTAGCGGACCTCGGTGCCGGAGTCGGTGACGGCGCGGCGGATCTTCGCCGAGAGTACGTCCGGCGGGTCGAGGAGGCCGAGCCAGCTCTTCGGGTTGTCGTCCGACTTGCTCATCTTCTTCGTCGGCTCGGTGAGGCTCTTGATCCGCCCGCCGACCTTCGGGATGTAGGCCTCGGGCACGACGAACGTGTCGGAGTAGGCGTTGTTGAAGCGGATCGCCAGGTCGCGCGTCAGCTCGAGGTGCTGGCGCTGGTCCTCGCCGATGGGCACGAGGTTCGTCCCGTAGAGCAGGATGTCGGCGGCCATCAGCGCCGGGTAGAAGAACAGGCCGGCGCGGATGTTCTTCCCCTCCTTCTTCGACTTGTCCTTGTACTGGGTCATCCGGCTCAGCTCGCCCATGTAGGAGAAGCAGCCGAGCGCCCACGCGAGCTCGGCGTGGGCGGGGACATGGCTCTGCACGAAGACGCAGGCCTTCTCGGGGTCGACCCCGGCGGCGAGGTAGGTGCAGAAGATGTCGAGAGTCCGCTTGCGCAGCTCCTTCGGCGCCTGGAGCGTCGTGATGGCGTGGAGGTCCACGACGAGGAAGAGGCAGTCGTGGGTCTCCTGGAGCTTCACCCAGTTCGAGAGCGCCCCCAGCAGGTGTCCGATGTTCAGGCTGCCCGTCGGCTGCATGCCGGAGAGCAGGATCGGTTTCGGGTCGGCGTCGGACATGGGTTCTCTCCCTGGTGAAGCCGGGGATTTTAACCGCTCAGTGTGCTCTTGGTTCGAGTTCCGCGATGTGCTACCTCCGGAATCGATGAACTTCACGCTGACGACGAACAAGCTGGGTCTCGGAATCGTGATCGTGAGGGATGCCACCCTCGCCGCGGACTACGAGCCGCTCCCGGACCCGGAGCCGTTCCCCGGCCGCGACATCGCGGACGCCCGGAAGCTCTACCGCGCGATCCACCTGGACCCGACGCACAGCCGCCCGGCGTCGGAGGCGCTCTGGCGTCGGGTGACGCGCGGGAAGGGCATGCCGCGGATCAACCAGCTGGTGGACGTGGTGAACCATTGCTCGGTGTGCCTGCTCCGCCCGTTCGGCTCGTACGACCTGGCGAAGGTCGACGGCGACGTGACGGTGCGCTTGGGGGAAGAGGGCGAGTGGTACGCCGGCCACGGCAAGCCGCGGGTGAACCTGGCCGGTCGCTACGTGTTGGCGGACGCCGCCGGCCCGTTCGGCAACCCGTCGTCGGACAGCGTGCGGACGAGTATCGGCGCGGGCACGACGGACGCGCTGATCGTGGTCTTCGGCCCGGCCGACTTGCCCGAGGACCGCCTGGACTGGGTGGGCGAAACGATCACCGCCGAGGTCGGCGGCACGTTCGAAGCGCAAATCTGCTAATCGGGGTCAGACCCCGATTAGCAGATTCCCGCTCAGCGCGGCGGGAAGTAGGCCATCGTCTTCAGCCGCTCGTCCGGCGAGTTCCGGC
>JBDLIY010000043.1:0-14620 GCA_039714635.1 Planctomycetota bacterium | reverse complement strand
TCGAACAGGACGTCGTTCGGCCCCTCGAAGACCCGGAAGGGATGCGCGTGGATGACTCCCCCGAAGCCGGCCTGATCCGCGCGGTAGCCCTCGCCGCCGCGCAGCACCGCCAGGTGGTTCGCCGCCTCGGACATGAAGTCCGTGGCGAGAGCCTTCACCATCGCCGCCTCCGGGAAGAGCGGCGTCTTCGCCGAGCTGATCCGGGGCGAGGCGTCGACGACGTGGAGGCAGAGCGCGCGCGCGACGCACTCCCCGTAGACGACCTGCTCGAGTCGGGCGCGCACGGAGTCGTAGTCGGCCAGCCGCCGCCGGAATACGGAGCGCTCCCCGACGTGGCGTTCCGTCTCCTCGCGCACGCGGCGCAGGAAGCCGTGGGCCACGCCCGAGAAACTGAGACGGCTGCCGCACAGGATGCCGCCGACGACCGCGGTGTAGGGCTCGTCGCCGCCGATCCGGTTCGAGGCCGGGACCTCGACGTCGATCCCGGTCCGGCCGTAGGGGATGGGCGCAAGCCCGTGGGCGCGGTAGTACTCCTCCACCGCGAATCCCGAGTCGGCCGGGGCGAGGTGGAAGCCGAGGCTGCGGGATCGACGCTCCGTATCGTTCCGCCCGAAGACCAGCCAGGCGTCCGCGTGCCCGGTCAGGCCCTGCCAGTGCTTGACGCCCCGGATACGAACGTTCGGCCCGTGGGGCTCCACCCGCGTCCGCGTCGCGAAGAGATCCGTCCCGCAGCCCGGCTCCGTCATCATCATGCCGCCGAGCACGACGTCGTCACCGGCGAAGCGCGCCAGCGCCTCTTCGGCCCGCGCCCCCTCGGCGTGCGTCGCGACCGGAAGGAGGAACAGCGCCGCGGTGAGACCGACGGCGAGCGCCATCGGCAGGGACTCGAAGGCGATCGCGCCCAGCAGGTCGAGGACCTCGGCCGCCGGTGCACCGGATCCACCGTGCCGCTCCGGGAGGAATGTCCTGAACGGCTTCACGTCCCAGAGTTCCGCGTACACGTCCCGGACGACGCCGGCGTGGACCGCCTCCGCCGTCAACCGTTCGGGAGAGAGGTCGATCTCCCGGAGGCGACGTGCGATCGCCTCGATCCGGACGGCGACCTCGGGGGATGTGTCGAACATGGAGTCTCCTGGAACGCGGGGGAATTCGGACCTGCGTGTCCGAGCATAACCCGCGCGGCCGATCGGCCCGCCGATCGAGTGGAAGAGACTGACGTCGATCGACCGACTCGGGTAGTCTGCTGCGCCATGGAAGCGCGTACGGGAGTGACGACCCAGTCGAGGAGATACCGATGAACCGAATGCTGATCCTCAGCCTGGCCCTGCTGGCCGCCGCGTGCGCGAGCACGTCCGGGCCACCGCGCCGCACCCTCGTCCCGGGAGAGACACAGATCCTCCGCGTCCCGGACGGCGCGGAAGTGCCCGGCCCTGAAGTGGTCGACGCGATCCGCGACATGCGCGTCGTCTACGTCGGTGAGATGCACAACAACGACTTCCACCACGACTTCCAGCTCGAGGTCGTGAAGTCGCTGTTCGCTCAGGACCATCGACTGATGATCGGCATGGAGATGTTCCAGCGCCCGGCCCAGGCCGCCCTGGACGAGTTCGTCTTCGGGAACATCGACGAGGCGGAGCTGCTGCGGCGCTCGGAGTACTTCTCCCGCTGGGGCTGGGACTACCGCTACTACCGGGAGATCCTCCTCTTCGCGAAGCGAAACGGCATTCCGCTCGTCGCCCTCAACGCCCCCACCGAGGTGCGCCGGAAGGTCGGGAAGTCCGGGATCGAGAGCCTGACGCCGGGCGAGAGGACGCAGATCGCGGAGGAGATCGACACGACGATCGAGGACCACCGCGCGTTCCTGAAGGAGATCTTCGACGCCCACCCGATGGGCAACCGGAAGTTCGAGCACTTCTACGAGGCCCAGTGCGTCTGGGAGGACACGATGGCGGAGAGCGTCGCGCTGGCGCTCGAGGCGCGCCCGGACCATCGCATGGTGGTCCTCGTGGGCGGCGGCCACGTCCAGCGGCGATACGGGATCCCGGTCCGGGCCGAGCGGCGCGGGGCGGAGCCATACTCGATCCTCCTCGGCACGATCGACGGCGATCATCTGGATGAGTACCTCGTGGGCGACTACGCCGACTGGCTCGTCATCACGCCGAGGGCCCCGAAGGAGCCGCCGACGCCCCGACTCCGCGTCCGCATCGAGGCGGGTGAGGGCGGCGAGGGCGTCTTCGTGAAGAGCGTCATGGACGGGAGCCTCGCCGACCTGGCGGGTCTGAAGGCGGGCGACCGGATCCTGTCGGCGAACGGCACGACGATCACCAGCCCCGAGGACGTGCGCATCTTCGTCACCCTGAACGAGGAGCCGAAGGGGACGATCCGCGTGTTCCGGGACGGACAGCAGCGGACGCTCCAGTACGACACGAGGTGGCGTCGCTGATGAACGCCGTTCGCATTCGCCGGACCGCGCTGCCCGCGCACCCGTGGGTCTACCGGAAGCAGGTGACGCGGCCCGACCCGGGCACGCGGAACGGCGACCCGGTGAGGATCCTCGGCCGGGACGGCCAGCCGCTCGGCGCCGGGCTCTACCACGGGAAGAGCCAGATCGCGATCCGCGTCCTGACGACGAATCCGAACGAGGCCATCGACACGGCCTTCATCCGACGGCGCGTCGGCGAGGCGATCCGGTTCCGCCGCGAGACCCTTCAGCTCGACCGCCGGACGAACGCCTGCCGCCTCGTGAACGCCGAGGGCGACGGCCTCTCCGGCATCATCGTGGATCGCTACGCGAACCGCGCGTCCATCCGTCTGCGCTGCCTCGGCATGTACCGCTTCGCCGCCGACGTCGTGGCGGCCATCGACGAAGCGTACCCGGGCATCCGGGCCCTCTACCGCCGGGACCCGGAGGCGGAGCGCATCGAGGGCTTCCGCGTCCCCGAGCCGACGGGCTACACCAAGGTCGACATCGAAGTGGACCGGCTGAAGTACCGCGTCGACCTCGTCGCCGGCCACAAGACGGGCGCCTTCCTCGACCAGCGGGACAACCACCGCTTCGCCGCGTCGATGGCCAAGGGCCGCAGCGTCCTCGACCTGTTCACCTGCGACGGCGGCTTCGCGCTGTCGTGCGCCCGCGCCGGGGCGAAACGGACGATCGCCTCCGACCTCGACGAGAACGCCGTCGCCCGCGCGAAGGGGAACGCGAAGGCGAACCGCCTCGACGTCGAGTGCCGTCACGCCGACGCTTTCGACGTCCTGAAGTCCCGTCCGAAGGCCGACTACATCATCCTCGACCCGCCGAAGTGGATCTCGTCGCGCGCCGACGAGGAATCGGGCCGCCGCAAGTACCTCGACCTGAACGCGCTGGCGATCGCGGCCCTTCCTCCGGGCGGCCTGCTGGGCACGGCGAGCTGCTCGGGCCGCCTGACGGCCGGGGACTTCCTGGAAATCGTGCATCGCGCCGCGGCCCGCGCGGGCCGGACGATCCGCATCCTCTCGGTGCGCGGCGCCCCGCCGGACCACCCGGTCTCCAGCGACTTCCCCGAGGGGAGCTACCTGAACGCGGTCTTCGCAACCATCGCTTGAGCGACGCCGGGCATCGTGTCGATAGGAAGACCATGATTTCGATTCGACACTGGTGGTGGATCGCGGTCCTCGCCCTGTCCGCGACGGCGTGCGGCGGCTCCGAGCCCGCCGTGGCCGAAGTGCCGGCCGCAGAGGCCCCCGCGGCGCCGACCGTCGTGATCCCGGAGGGGTTCCGGGCCGACATCGAAGCGCTCGATCTCGCGACCTCGGACCGACCGGCGGACCAGGTGGCCGCGTGGAACGCCTTCCGGGCCCTCATCGGCGGCGGCGAGGACGCGCTGGCCGTCGTGATGAAGCTCCCCAAGGAGGACCGGCCGCTCCTGGCCATGGCCGAGGGCTGGATGCGGAGCAAGGCGCGCGCGACTCTCGGACTGGCGCCGCTCGGTGAGGAGCTCGCGTTCACCGGGGAGATCGAAGATGAGGAGCGCCGCGCGAAGATGCTCTTCCGCTACGAGAGGTCCGCGGCCGGGGGCGGTTCCACCGAGGCGGTGGAGGTGGACGGCACGGGCCGGGTCCGGATCGAGCGCGTGCGGGACGGAGTCTCCACGACGGACGAGAGGCAACTCGAGAAGAAGAAGCTCCTCCCGTTCCTCGACCACTTGATCGGGATGAAGTTCTGGCTGCAGCGCGGGATCCGCCAGGTGGGCGCGAAGGACGAGGCGCTCCTGACGATCTCGCAGTTCCGGATCACGGACGACGGCCGTGTCCTCGTCCGGCGGATCGAGGTCTGGGAGGAGGAGGCGATGCTCTCTCCCGACCGGCCGCTCCTCAACCGGCAGCTCGGCCTGATCGCCATGTGGTTCCGGGAGTTCGCGAACCCGTCGGAGGAGTAGCCAGCCGAAATCTGCTAATCGGCGAAATCTGCTAATCGGGGTCTGACCCCGATTAGCAGAAAACGCCCGCCCGGTTACCGGCGGCCACCGCCTCGCCCCGGACGCGCACCGCGCCGCGGCCGCCGGTCCCGGATGTCGTCCAGGTAGAACTTGTCCGTCGCCGCCATCTCGGCCTTCGTCTTCAAGTCCTGCGCGCGCTTGTTGCCGGGGTCGACCTCCAGGGCCTTCTCGGCGTACTTCTTCGCGCCACTCGAGTTGCCGCTGCCCAGGCTGACGTTGCCGGCGTTGAGGAACGAGTCCACGCACTCGGACACCGCCTGCGCCTCGAGCTTCCCGAGCGCGTCGGCGAGGGCCGGGTTGACGTCCTTCTCCCCCTTCTCCTTCCGCGTCCGCTCGATCGCCTTCAGGAACTGCGAAGCCGCCGCGTCGTAGGCCGACCTCGACCTGGAGGACGACTTCTCCTGCAGGCCGGCGGCGTTGTACTTGTGCCCCTTGTCGATGAACTCGCGGACCGGCTTCAGGATCTTCTCGTTCGCCGCGAGTTCCTCCTGCTCCTCCTTCGCGGCCTCCTCCGCCTTCGCCTCCTCCTGCTTCACTCGGTTCGCCTCGTGCTCGGCTTCGTGGTTCTTCAGCCACTCGCGGGCCTTGTCGGACGAGGGAGCCTCCGGGATCCTTGCGACGAGGCGGGACGCGACGCGGTGGGCGCTCTCGATGTCGCCCTTCCTCTCGAAGTCGAGGACGCCTTCGAAGATCGCGGCCGCGATCTTCTCGACGATGTCCGGCCGCTCTTCCAGCTTCGCGACCAGCTCCGGGTCGAGGTTCACGGCCAGGTCCCACTGGCGCTTCGCGCGGTTGAAGTCGCCGCTCCGGAAGCAGAAGACCGCAAGCTTCACGTGGTTCTCGACGGTCGTCTCCATGTACTTCCGGCGGATGGTGTAGAAGTTCACGACGTCCATGTTGGCGGCGCGGAGGACGGCCTCGCCCTCGGCCCCGCTCCTGGACTTGAACTTCACCTTCACCGTGTCCGGCGTCGTCTCGAGCACTTCGACCAAGGCGGTCGTGCCGTCGCGCAGCATCACCTCGTCCTTCGCCACGGCCGCGTCGGCGGCGAGCAGACAGAAGCCCAGCGCGAGAATCGCCCCGAGGATCTTCCCATCGGTCTTCATGGAACCACTCCTCTCAAGTTCTGCGTGGAGAGAGGGGTTGTACCGGATGGGAAAGGGCGGAGCAAGGAGGTCAGACGTCGACGGTCCGGCGCTCCTCGCGCGGCGACTCGACCCGGCCCGCCGGGGCGCCGTCGATCCGCCAGGCGCCGACGACCGTCTCGAGCTTGCGAAGGGAAGCGTCCATTCTTCGCCGACGGATCTCTTCGATGCCGGACTCGTCCCGCGCGACCTCCGCCAGCGCTTCGACTTCGTCCCGCACGGTGGCGAGGTCGGCACGGACCGCGGCGATCGCCCGGTTGTGGTCCTCGGCGAGGGAGCCGAGAAGGTCGCCGTGGCGCAGGTGGACCTCCTCGGTGAGGTCACGCTTCTCGACGCAGGACAGTCCGTGGCGGAACCGCAGGACCGGTCCGGCGAGGCGGTGCAGGATCAGCACGGCGTGGAGGATCATGCACGCGGTGGCGAACAGCAGCGGACCGGCCACGGCCGTCAGGAAACCCATGAGATCGCGTCCCGCCACCGTCCGGGCGCCCGCACTCGCGCTACCGGAAAGCAGGATGATCAGGGGATCGACGAGAGCCACGACGAGGAAGAGAACGAGGTAGCCGGCCATGCACAGCGTGAGCCGCAGCCCGAGACCGACCTGGATCTCGTGGTCGACCAGCCAGCGCGTCCGTCGGTACTTCGAATTGTCCATGACGTCGGCTCCACCGGGATTCCCACCGGTTCCTCATCGGAACACAGCGGCACGGGGTTGAGAGGATTCCCGGCTCGTCCCCGAATCTCTCTCATTCTGAGACGAAACCTCCGATTTCCTCAGTCTGACACGATGCTCGCAACGGCCGCGCATCGCGTGGACAGCCCTAAGCTCATTCCGGAAAACACCTAAGGACCGACAACCGGCGCTCGGCATCCGCGTTGCGTCGGTGCGGAGCATGAAGTCGCCGCTCCAGGCCCGGTTTTCCCTCAAGTCAGCGGTGGACTCTGATCGAAACGAACACCTGACGGCAGGTCTCCGGTGAGAGGTGCGTTCATGAAGCAAGAGAGAGCCAGATGCGATACCGAAGCGGGCATCACGCTCATCGAGGTCCTGATTGCCGGAGCGCTCATCGCGATCGCCGCCTGTGCGATGGCAGCCCTTCTCACCGGTTCACTCGGCATGACCGCGGTGAACAAGGAGACCGCGCAGGCTCGGACCGCCGCCCGGCGGATGCTCGAAGAGCTGCAGAACGTCCCCCCGGGTGACGTCTACGCGACGTTCAACAACTTGACCGAGGATGATCCCCTCGGCGAGGCGACGGCCCCTGGAAGCATCTTCAGCATCCAGATGAAGCCCGCCGCGATCCAGGTCAGCAACATGACGGGGACGATCATCTTCCCCGAGAACACGGGTCAGCTCCGGGAGGATGTCAAGGACGCTACCCTGGGCATGCCCCGTGACCTGAACGGCGACGGGGTGATCGACTCCGAGAACCATGCGCAGGACTACGTGCTCCTGCCGGTCCGGATCCGGGTCGAGTGGAGGGGCATGACAGGCGAACGAAGTTACGACCTCCACACGGTGCTGCTCAACAAGTGAGGTCGACGATGAACAAGCGAAGCATGGACACTGGGTTTTCCCTGGTGGAGTTGCTCATCGCCGTATCGATCCTCGCCGGAATCGTTGGCGGTGCGTACTCCCTGTACGGTACCGGACTGGACACCTACCAGGCCGGCGTCACGAACACCGACGTCGACCGGCGGACGGCGCAGGTGCTGGAGTCGATCGCCGACGACCTCTCGACGTCCGGCCGGGACGTCGTGTACCCCGTACCGGCCCACCCGAGCAGTACGGCGAAGATCTCGCTTCAGAAGAACCTCGGCTTCGTATCCGGTGCCGTGAAGTGGGGCCCGCCCACGGTGATCTTCTTCCGCCACGCGAAGGACGATCCGAACGACGGGAAGGACAATAACGGCAACGGGCTCATCGACGAGGGAGAGGTGGTCCGCATCGTCAACGCCGGGACCCCGGAGGAGAGGGAGACGGTGTTGACGCGGTTCGTTCGGGAGCATCTGGAGGGAGAGGTTCCGAACGGGAAGGACGACAACGGCAACGGGCTCGTGGACGAATGCGGGCTCAGCTTCGATTCCATCGGCCAGGTCTGGACCATCCGCCTCACGCTCGAACGGCGGGATGCGAACGGAAACCTCTGCACGCAGACGGTCCAGACGGCAGTGAAGATGAGGAACTGACATGACTACGATCGGACTACTCCCTCCGAGGTGGACGCGGGACGAGCGGGGCAACGTTCTTCTCGCCGTCATCATCATTGTCCTGGGCCTGGCCGCGCTTGCCCTCGCCTTCCTGGAGACAGGGGTCCAGGAGACGAAGTCGAACACGGCGGCCGGCGAACGGTCCCGGGTCAGCTACGTTGCCGAGACCGGGATCAACGAGGCCGTGGTGGACATCATATCCGGCGGGGACGGGAACCTCGGGACACTCGACTACCCGATCGAGTTCGGCGGTGGCGAGTTCGTGACCCGCGCGGCGGACATGGGGGGAGACACCTGGAAGATCCTCTCCCTCGGCCGTATGAACGATACGGCGCATGCGGTCGAGGTCGTTCTCGCCCCGAAGGAGATCCCGTTCTGGTCCCGGGCGCTGTTCGGTGACCTGGACCTCGGGGCCGGTGGGACCGTGTTCACGGACAGCTACGACTCGGACCTGGGGACGTACGCGAGTCAGGCCACGAAGACTCACCCCGTGACCGGTGACACCTACTCCAAGGCGGGCGGAGACATCGGCTCCAACCGGAACATCATCCTGCGGGGCGGCGTCAAGATCCTCGGGAACGCGACTCCCGGGCCGGGCCACTCCGTCCAGATCGCCAGCACCAATGTCTACGTCGACGGGTCCACGAGCCCGGCTCTGGAGCCCCAGGTCATGCCGCCGCTCGACCTGACGCCGACCGTGGCTTCCTCGGGCGACTACCTGATGAAGACGGCTCACAGCTTCACCGGGGGGACCTACAACTTCTCCAGCTTCACGGCAACCGCGGACGCGGAGATCCGGTTCAGCGGCGATGTGGTCCTCTACGTCACCGGCGACATCACGATGGATGCCAAGGCGAAGCTGATCGTCGAGAAGGACGCATCCGTGGTCATCTACCACTCCGGAACGACCGCGTACCTCGCCGGCCAGGGGGTCGTCAACGAAACGCAGACCCCTGCGAGCTTCCGCCTCTTCAGCTCCGCCACCACCGTGACGCTGGCGGGCACCTCCGACTTCTACGGCGCGGTCTACGCGCCCAACGGCTACCTGGTTCCTGCGGGCCAGACGGACCTCTACGGGAGCTTCGTGGCTCGCGGCATCGACATCGAGGGGGAGGCGTACTTCCACTACGACGAGGCGCTTTCGAGGTTCACGCCGGACAACATCACGAGGATGACGAAGGTCTCCTGGCGCCTGATCTCCACGACGACGGCGATCGCCGTGATCCGGGGGACGAAGACGATGGACCCGATCGTCGTCAACTGATCCGTCCCGAGGGGCCGCGGGAGCAAGGGAAAAGGACATGGGGCTGATGAGGTTCGGTACACGGCGGGCAGACGTGACTCGGACTCCGATCACATGGATCGTCCTGGCGCTGCTCTTCACCGCGGAGACCGTCTTCGGTGCTGAGCCTGAACCTGCCCCGCGCGAACTCCAGGTCGCCCGCACCCTCCTCATCAGCCTGACCGCGGAGCGCTCCGCGGAGAAGGAGCTCGTCGTCCGCAAGCTCGTTGAGCGCGGCCCGCCGATCGTGCCGGCACTCCTTCTCGCCGGCCGGAAGTTGCGGAAGCTCGAGCACCTCGATGCCATCGTCTCGGCACTCGGTCGACTCGACACGGCGGCCCGGCAGAAGTACCTGCTCGAGTACGTCGGCAGACAGGGCAGCGACAGGGAGACCTGCGCCGCCTGGCTCCACCTGGCGGACGTCGGCGATGCCCAGGCCATCCCTCGCGTCGTCGCCCTGCTGAACGGTATCCCGCCCTATGTGAAGCGGTCCGCGGAGCGTGCGTTCACACGCATCCTGGTCCGCCACGACACACGTGACACCTGGGCCAGGGTAGAGGCCGGGCTCGACACCCTCTCGGACGATGCCCGATGCCGTGCCGCCCTGAGCATCGGAGAGTCGGACTCCGGCCTGGGGCTGGAGCTGCTCGCGAGGCTCCTCGGCCGCTGGCCCGGTATCGACCACGCCCTCGTCTCGGCGATCGCACAGATGCCCGAAGCCGGGCGAGGAGAGGAGATCGCTCCCCGCCTGCGTCCGTATCTGCGGAGTCGCGATCCCGGACTCCGCCGGGAGTCGATCATGGCCCTGGCCATGTTCGGCGACGTCGAATCCGCGGCAACTCTCATCGAAGGCCTCTCCGACGAGGACCGCGGCATCAAGGGGAACTCCCACTGGGCCCTGGCCCAGCTCTCCGGGCTGAAGTTCCCCGAGTCGCCGGAGCGCTGGAAGCTCTGGCACGCCGACGAGACGGCCTGGTGGGAGGCGGAGGGCGAGGACCTGCTCGATGTGCTCACGACGGGCACCGACCTCCAGATCATCGAGGCGCTGAAGGTGATCGCCGGCCACCGCCTCTACCGCATGAAGTTCTCGCCGCTCCTCCGGAAGCTGCTCGAGCACCCGAGCCCCGAGGTCCGCGACGCGGCGGAACAGGCACTCGTCGACCTCGGACTGACGGAGGGGAGCAGCGCTCCGGACGCCGGGACCGCCCTCGCCGCCCACGGGTTCGAGTCCATCACGGCGGAGGAGTACCAGCGCGCGAAGACCGAGCGGGCCGACGCCGCTCCGGCATCCCGCTCCGGGGGTTCGTGGATCCTGCCCGCCGTCGGGCTGATCGTCCTGATCCTCCTCCTCGGGCGGCTCTTCGGCCCGGTTCTCCTGCAGGGACTGGGCCGGATCTGGGGCGGAGGCGCGCAGCCGCACGGGCCGATCGTCCTCAGGGTCGACCGGGAGAAGGGGAGGGCGTCGCCCTAAAGACCGGCGTCGTTCACGATGTCGCGGAGTTCCTGCACGTCCTCGATGTCCTCGAGGCGGCGGCCGCGGGACTTCAGCTCCTCGTTCAGGGAGCACGCCTTGTCCTGCATGACGCGGTGGGTATCTTCGGAGCCGCCGACGAGGATGAAGTTCTCCCCCTTCGTCTGGCGGTAGTGCCCGTCCTTGCCGTCGAACCCGACGCCGAAGAGCAGGGCGAACTTGTCCTTCTTTTCGTCCTTGCTGCGCATTGCGAGGGCGATTCTACCAGACGGCGTCCGGAGTCCGGCTACTTCGGCAGAGCCCTGGTCTCCAGGAAGCCCGTGGTCTCCCGGAGATACGCGGCGAGAGGGTCGAAGGCCTCGTAGTCCAGCGACCAGCCGTCGGTCTCCATCGTCATCCGCATGGCCGCAAGCAGGCTCGGCCCCGTGACGTTGCGCCGCTCCGCCGCGGCGTCGCCGGACACGATCAGCGCCGCCGTCGCCTCGAGGAACATGGATCGGTAGTCCTCCCATGGGATCTTCCCGCGGATGTCCTCCCCCCGCTCGGCGAGGAACGCCCGGCCCACGCCGTAGACCAGGTCCTCCGTCGGGTCCGACTTCCGGTTCACCTCGACGACGACCCGGCCGTCCTCGAACCGGCAGCGCGGCATTCCCGGCTCGGCGGAGATCGGCCAGACCTCGACGGTCAGCGACTCCACCTTCGTGAACTTCGACGCCCGCGTCGCGACGGCCTCGAGCTTCGCCCGGTCCAGCGCGGCGGCGAAAGCCTCGCCGTCGAGCCGCCGGGTCCGGAGGCCCCCGTCGATCCGGTCCCGCAGGGAACGAAACATCTCCGAGAGGTCCGTCACCTCCGCCGGGGAGAGCAGCCCCGCCCCCGCCGCGTCGAAGAGCGCCGCCGTGGGAGCCTCGCGGAGGAAGAAGAACCGGCCCAGCTCCGGCTTCCGACCGAGCAGGCCGGCGAAACGGTCGAGGCGTTTCCGCTCCTCGTCGACGAGGGGGAAGGCGCCCGCCGGGATGAGCCCGCGCGCGAGCTGGGAGACGATCGCGAAGTGCTGCGCGGCCCGGCTCGGGACGATCTCCAGCGTGACCGGACCGGCCTTCACCGTCACGGCCGCCGGCCGGTCGACATCGGGCACGAGGACGCGCCAGGCGGTGCGCAACTGGTCCGCGCGGCGCTCCGCCTCTTCACCCCCCGTGACCTCGAGGTCCCGGAGCGCGGTGTCGAAGAGCGACCTGGCCCGTTCGGGGTCGTCCCCGGCCCGCGCCAGCGCGATCGCAAGGGTTCCGTGGACGTAGGACCGGAATATGTCGTCTCCGAGACGGCGGGCCTCCGCGAACGCCTCACGAAACGGAGCTCCCTCCTTCTCGAGCATCAGGTGCGCACCGAGCAGCCAGAAGGCCCGCGCCAACTGCTCGTCCGGAAGCCCCAGCTCCTGTGCCAGCTTCAGCGCGTGCCGCGCCGCCTTGAGGCCGACCTCGCGGTCCGCCTTGCGGATACGGATGCCCTCGTGCCCCCGGCCGGGCCAGGTGCAGGAAGCGAGCCTGGACGAGATCACCTGGATGAGGACCCGGATCTCCCGCGCCCGATCCGGGGCGGCCGTCGCCGCCTCCGTCGCCGCTCCGACGCCGGTCCGTCCGACGACGAGGCACCGGGCGAGGTCCTTCTTCTCCCAGTAGAGATGGAGGACGAGGCGGTGCACGGCGCGCGTCGCGTCGACGGGGTCGTTTCTCGCGAACAGCTCCGCGACGGCGGCCCCGGGCCCGGCGGACGCGAGCGTCGCCTTCGCCTCCTCGTAGCGCGCGTCGTCGGGATCGGCCCCGTCCCCGCAGCCGAGGGCGAACGCCAGCACGACACCGAGCAACAGCGATCGGACCATCACTCCTCCCGGAAGCCCACGATCGGGCACCCACGGAAGAGAAGATAGCGCACTCCGAGTGTCCCATCCCGATGCGATCTCTCGGATCGAGAGGGAATGAGCGGAGCATATGCCCGACGGATGTCGTGATTCGAGGGGAACCCGGCGGTGTCCGGCCGACGGCACGGCCATTGCGAACGGTTTGACATGAGCCTCCGACCGGACCGTCACCCCAGCGCCTTCGTCCTCGTCGCCGGCGTTCTCGCCGTCGGCCTCATCGGCCTTGTCGGAGGCATGCTCGCGCGGAGTCACGACCACGCCCGGGCGGTCGAACGCGAGATCGCCTGCGCCCGGGCGCTCCATGCCGCCGAAGCGGGACTGGCCGTCGCGGTGGAAGCGATCCGGAACGGCGCCTCCCCCCGCGACTTCTCGTTGCTCCGGCGGACCGTCGGCGAGAGCACGTACTCCGTGACCGTGAACCGCGTGCGCGACGACCGCGTGGAGTTCGTGGCGCGCGGCGAGAACACGGGAGTGACCCGCACCCTCACGGAGACCTGGAGGTTCGACCCCGCCTCCGGCACCCCCCGGCGGTGTCACGAAAGGTGACACACCGGTCGACCCGGCGTGTTCACGCGACTGAACGCGGCCACAACCACTGATCCCCCAACGACTTCGAGTGCCACTTCGGTCGGCCCGCGCTTTGCCCGGTGTCACGAGGTACATGGGGCAACTGCCACACTCGTCGTACACAAGGAGAACGACTGGAATGAGAAAGACAACGATCCTCACGATCGCCCTTCTGGTGGCCCTGCCGGCCGCCATGGTGATGGCCGGACCGGTCATGAAGGCATACCTCTGCCGGACCGACGCCGGCGGCGACACGATGCGAGGGAAGGTCAAGATCAAGGCGAACCGGGACGGTGACCTCCACCTCTTCTCGGTCCAGATCAAGAACGCCGACGCCGGTGACTACGACGTCTACCTCGTCGACTCCGAGGACGTCGAAACCGACATCGGCGACATCTCCGTGGCCGACGGCGAGGACTCGGGCAAGCTCAAGTTCAACATGAAGCGCGGTGACGTGCTCGACGTGGACCCGGTCGGTCAGACCGTCGAGATTCGGAGCGGCGAGGACACCCTCCTCACCGCGAAGGTCCCGGACCCCACGGCGCCGAAGGTGAAGGGCAACGCGAAGTCGAAGCTCGCTCCGCCGGAAATCGACCCGCTCGATGAGAAGGCGAAGGGCTTCGTCCAGCTGAAGGCCGGCAACGGAGCACACTTCCTGAAGGTCGTCGTCCAGAAGGCCGGGAGCGGCACCTGGGCGGTGATGGTCGACTCCGAGAAGGTCGGCGAGATCGTGATCGCGGATGGCGATAACTCGGGCTCGTGGATGGCCAACGACAAGAAGGGCGACCCGATCCCGACTGGCGCGGACTGCTTCGAGGACCTGATCGGCCTGGACATCGAGATCGTGGACGGCGAGGGTGCCGTTCTCCTCGAAGGGACGATCCCCTCGTTCGAGAAGAAGGGCGGCCCGAAGAAGTAGACATTCGGATACCGTTACGAATCGGGACCGGTCGCGGCGCGGCCGGTCCCGTTCGATTCGGACCTTATCCTTCCCGGCCGGCTCTCCGCATGGCATCCTGCTCCGGGCAGGACAACGGTTCGATTCACGTTTTCAGGAGAAGAGTCCCATGATCAGGAGACTGGCGGTCCTCCTCCTCGTCGCGTTCATCGCGCTCCCCGCGATGGCCCAGGACGAAGCGAAGGACACGGCGAAGGACGCCGCGAAGGACGCCGCGGACACGGCAAAGGACGCCGTGGAGAAGGAAACCGCGGACACCGCGAAGGAGGAGGAGAAGAAGGCGAAGCGGGCCGAGGTCCTTGCGGCTCTGGATCTTCCGAAGAAGGCGAAGGCGCTCCGGGAGAAGGGCGTCGACAAGGAGGAGCTGAAGCAGGCGCTCCGCGAAGCCCGGAAGAAGAAGATGAAGGCGAAGGACACGAAGGAGCTGCTCGAGGCGGCGGAGGATTCCGTCGACGAGAACGGCCCCGTCGACAACTTCGGCGCGTTCGTCCGGAAGAAGCTCGACGAGGGTCTCCGCGGGAAGGAGCTCGCGAAGGCGATCAAGGCGGAGCACAAGGCCCGCGGCAAGGGCAAGGGCTGGCGCCCGAAGAAGG
>JBDLIY010000042.1:0-14793 GCA_039714635.1 Planctomycetota bacterium | reverse complement strand
CGTGCGGCGCGCGATGTCGATGTCGAGAGAGCCGTCCTTCTGGTCCGAGTTCCCGGCCCGGAACCCCACACCGGCCGAGATCTTGCCGGCCCAGTGATCCACCTCCCTCGTGGCCTCGGGCACGATGCTCTTCAGCTCGTTCCGCGGGAAGACGTGTCGCTCCCCGGTGTCGTCGGTCACCGTCACGACATTGCTGGAGATGGAGACGGCGCCCGACATGTGCTCGTCGGTATCGAGCAGGATGACGGTGTTCCGCTTCGAGTAGACCTCCACGACGTCGTCCCAGTCGATCGTCAGTTTCCCGAGGTTGTCGCTGTCGAACTCCAGCGTCTCGTTCCTCAGGACG
The DNA here is from genome assembly GCA_039714635.1 of Planctomycetota bacterium. Lineage (GTDB taxonomy): Bacteria > Planctomycetota > JAJSAM01 > JAJSAM01 > JAJSAM01 > JBDLIY01. The sequence goes on along the minus strand of JBDLIY010000042.1, from coordinate 14,447 downwards.
ATGATCTCGCCCTTGAGCCACTCGTCCGTGTCCAGGCGGAGCCAGACCCAGTCCCCCAGGCCGGCCATGCTCGGCCGCCAGTTCCGCCGGGCGGCGGCGGACTCCGACGAGTCCAGGGATTCGGTGCTCGCGCACGCGACGCAGAGGACGGCGATCGCGAGCAGGGAAAGAGACCCGGAGATCCGGTTCGGGGATGCCACGCGGGGATTCTCGGCACGACGACGGCTTCCGACAAGGATTCGCCGCCGAGTCCCCGGCAGTCGTAGGATGCACAGGGAAATCGAGGAGGAGGGACGGACATGCGGATCGCGACGTTTGTCGTGGGGCTGGTCTTCCTGGTGGCGGGGACGGGACTCGCGTCCCCCGAACTCACTCCGGAGCGGAAGGCGGAGCTCGAGAAGAAGCTCGCGGTCCTCGATGAGGCGCGCGCCGCGGGCATCCTCACGGAGGAGGAGTACGCGCAGAAGAAGGCCGCGATCGAGAAGGAGCTCGGCCGGGAGGCGCCGGTCCTCGACGAGGAGGCGAAGAAGCGCCTCGCCGCGCTGGAGAAGGCCCGCGACGTGGGGATCATCACCGACGAGGAGTACGCGAAGAAGAAGGCGGCCATCCTCGCCGACGCGAAGAAGAAGGCGGCGAAGCCCCCGAAGAAGCCCGAGCCGCGCGGCCGAAAGGGAAAGATCTACCAGCACGTCGTCGGGTTCCGGTTCTGGTATCCGGAGGGCTGGAAGGTCCAGCGCCAGGACGAACTGCTGCAACTCGTTCCCCCTGACCCGGCCATGTCTCCCGAGGGGCCGAAGGAGCTCTACCTCATCGGCGGGGAGAGCGTCGCCGAAGACGGAATCACGAAGCCCGACGACCCCCGCGTGGCCGAGTACTTCGACACGCAGTTGCGGAGCCTCGTCCCGTTCCTCTCGCGGGTCGGGAAGACGGAGGCGGTGAAGACGCCGTTCGGTGCGGGCGCCGAGATGGTCTGGGAGGGCAAGGCGCCGAACGGCAACGTGATCCGCGCCCGCGTCCTCTGTTGCATCCTGAAGCAGCACGGGATCTCGCTGGTCTCGCTGGGTGTCAAGGACGTGGTTCAGAAGCGGGACCTCCTGGTGCGCCAGGTCTTCGACTCGTTCGGTTTCGGCGAGGGAATGCGGGACAAGGCGCTGGTGGGGAAGTGGTCCCTGTTGAAGACGTCCGGCCTGACGAACAACTCCCCGTTCGAGACGGACTGGTCGCGCGCCCGGGCGGTGGCGGACGAGAAGACGACGATCGAGCTTCGCGCCGACGGCACCTGGACGAGGGTGGTCGACTGGCACATGATCGCGATCTCCGGCGGCCTCACGATGGAGAGCAAGGACCGCGACGTCACTCACGGCACGTGGAACGCCGGCAACGGAAAGCTGATCCTCGTCTCGAAGGGCGACGTCTGGGAGGAGTACCGCTACCGGGTGACCGGCGCCGAACTCCGCCTGGCGGGGGAGAAACGCGGGGAGATCTGGCAGCGGAAGTAGACGGAAGCGCTTCCTGTTGGACGCGATCCGTCGCGCCCGAGGGAAGCACCTCGTCGGGATCGTCGGGCCGAGGGGCGTCGGCAAGACCGTGATGCTCCAGCAGCTCGCGGCCCGCGGGAAGGGCGCGTTCTACCTCTCCGCGGACACCCTCGACGGCGCCGACCTGTTCGACGTCCTGGGCCGGCTCCGTTCCGCCTACGAGGTCGAGACCTTCCTGATCGATGAAGTCCACTTCAGCCCCGGGTACGCCTCGGCCCTGAAGCGGGTGTTCGACTTCCTGCGGGTTCGGGTGGTCTTCACGAGCTCGGTCTCCCTGTCCCTGCTCGACGCGGCGGAGGACCTCTCGCGGCGCGTCCGGCTCCACCGGCTGATGCCGTTTTCTTTCCGGGAGTACCTCGCCTTCACCCGGGAAGAGGAACTGTCCCGGCTCGACCTGGAGGACATCGTCGAACGCCGGTGGACCCGGGAGCACCTCCTCGCCGCGCCGCACTTCGACCGCTATCTGCGGGGAGGGCTGATGCCTTTCGCCCTCGAAGAGCCGGATGTTCTTCCCCTGCTTTCGAACATCCGTTCGCGGATCCTCCACCGCGACATCCCCGCCGTGGCGCGGCTGACGACCGACGAGCCTGGCGCGATCGAACGCCTGCTGCGGTTCGTCGGCCGCTCCGCTGTGGACGGGATCAGCTACTCGTCGCTCTCGAAGAACCTCGGCATCACGAAGTACAAGGCGATGGCCTACGTCGATCTGCTCGAACGGGCGTTCGTCCTCCACCGGATCCTGCCGGCCGGTACGAACGTGCTCCGCGAGCCCAAGGTCCTGATGCGGGTGCCCTGGCGTCTTCTGTACCGTGAGTGGAAGGACGCGATCGGCGGCCTCCGGGAGGACGCCGCCGTCGAGATGCTCCGCTCGGCGGAGATCGACTGCGAGTACCTGAAGTCCACGCGCGGCGCGAAGACGCCGGACTTCCTCGTCCGGTCGTCGGAAGGAGACCTGGTCGTGGAAGTCGGCGGGAAGGGAAGGGGGCGCTCGCAGTTCAAGGGCGTGACCGTCGACCGAAAGCTCGTCTTCGTCCACGGCGAGCGCAACGACGGGATGTTCCGGCCGCTGCATCTGCTCGGGTTCCTGTGAGGCGGGCGACAGAACGCTGACAGGCGTCGCCCTGTCACCCCGGTCGGCCGAGACAGGATCCACCATCCCGGACCGCGAAGTCAGGGTTGCGATTCCGGGGGAATGGGATGAAAGAACCTGTCTCGGTACTAGGATTGCGCTGTCGTGAGCACGGTCCGTACACTGCGCGAGGATCCATGTCACTTCGACTGCACGACATCTCGAAGACGTTCGGCCGCTTCCGGGCCCTCGACGGGGTCTCCCTGCACGTCCGGAAAGGCGACTGCTACGGCTTCCTCGGCCACAACGGGGCCGGGAAGACCACGGCGCTCCGGATCGCGCTCGGGCTCATACCTGCCGACCGGGGAAGGGTTTACGTCGACGGATTCGACGCCGGCCGGCACGTCCGCGAGGCCCGCGCCCGGCAGGGCGGACTCATCGAGCGGCCCGGCTTCTACGGCTGGCTCTCCGGCCGGAGGAACCTCGTCATCCTCGGGAAACTGGCCGGGATCGGGCGCGACCGGGTCGGTTCCGAGGCCGACCGCCTCCTCGAGGTCGTCGGACTGTCCTCTGCCGGGGACAGGGCCGTCGGCGGCTATTCCCAGGGCATGCGCCAGCGGCTCGGAATTGCCCAGGCGCTCCTCGGGGACCCGGCCTACGTGCTGCTCGACGAGCCGATGAACGGGCTCGACCCCGAGGGAATCGAGGAGTTCCGACGGCTGATCGTGAGACTCACGCGCGAAGAGGGAAAGACCGTCGTCTTCTCCAGCCACCAGCTCCACGAGATCGCCGGGATCTGCAACCGGATCGGGATCCTGAGGCAGGGGAAGCTGCTCGTCGAGGCGACCACGGACGAGTTGCTCGCCGGGGGAGAGAACCGGTATCGGCTGCGGACGGACGACGACGAGCGGGCGTCGGAACTCCTCCGCGAGATCGGGATCGACGTGACGGCCGACGCGGGCGGGGGCCTTCTCTTCGATGTCGGCGAGAACGAACCCGGTGAAGTCGCGGCCCGGATCGTTGGCGGCCAGGTGACGCTCACGGAAATCTCCCCCCGCACCGCCACGCTGGAGGAGATCTACCTCCGCTTCTCCCGGGACGGTGTCGAGGCGGCGAAGGCCGGCGCTCCCCCCGCTCCCGTCGAGCCGGCGGATCGCCGCGCGCCGAAGTTCCCCGTCCTCCGCACCGTCCGTGCCGAGACGCAGCGCCTGCTGAGCCACGCCGGGCCGCTGTTCGCGCTGGCGCTGCCGGTGGTCCTTGCGGTGCTCGCCGTCTTCAACCTCCACGCGGAGGAGGTGTTGAACGCCGCGAAGGTCGAGGCCGGGGAACTGTACGACCACGCCGCCGTCACCGCTTTCGAGGGCGTCGCGGTGGGGCTGCGCAGCGCGCTGCCGCTGCTGGCGCTCGTCGTGGCCGGGATCGCCTCCCAGTCCATCGCCGGCGAGTACAGCCGGGGGACGTTGAGAAACCTGCTGCTCACGCCGCTCGGGCGCGTGCGGCTCGCGGTGGGGAAGGCGCTCGGGCTGCTGGGCGTCGCCACCGTCGCCTACGTCTTCCTCGCCGCCGCCACGCTCGGCCTGGCGTCGAGCTGGTTCGACTTCACCGACGTGACGATGCAGCTGATGATCAAGGACGCCGAGCCGTACGTGATCTCGGAGGCGAAGGTCCTGTGGGGGCCGCTGAACGCCATGGTCCCCGCGCTCGTTCTGCCGGTGCTGGCGTGGGCCGGGATCGGGTTCTTCGCCGGCGCGATCACGAAGCGCGGCGTCACCGCGCTGGCGCTCACCGCGGGGTTGTTCGTCTTCCTCGACCTTCTGCGCGTGGTGGGGCGCACGTACGGGTTCGAGCCGTACCTGATCTCCGCGCACCTGCCTTCCCCGCTCGGTGACACGTCGTACACGGAACATCTCCTGAATCTCATCCGGTCGCCGAACGACCCGCCGGGGGGGTACACCGGCGTGGCCTGGCTCGCCGTGCCGCTCGCCTGGCTCGTCGTGCCGTTCGCCCTCGGGGCCGTCGCGCTCCGACGGAGGTCCGTGCCTTGAAAACGCATCGCCTTCTCCTGCTGCTGACCGCGTTCGCGCTGCTCCCGGCGTGTTCGCTCATCCCGCAGAAGGTCCCCGACGAGGCGCCGCCGCTGGTCGACATGGAGATCGACCTCGCGGCGGCGGAGGAGCCGGCGGACGAGGACGAACGGCAGGAACTCGACCACGGGACCTTCTCCGGCCTCGTCGTCGGCACCGCCCGCACGACGCTGGACGAGGAGGAGCCCGCCGGGCTGCGGGTCGTCACGGTCGTCGAGAACTCGCCGGCCGACGCGGCGGGGCTCGAGATCGACGACATCCTCTTTGTCGTCGTGACGCCGGACGGCGGGGAGTTGGAGCTCGCCTGGCCGTCCGAGTGGCGGAAGCTCGAGCTCGAGACGCCGCCGGGCGCGGAGATCACCGTCCTCTACGACCGCGCCGGTCTGGAGCTCGAGGCGAAGCTCGTCCTGGTGAAGCGGGTCCGGCCGCCGGGACGCGAGGAGACCGCGCGATTCCGCGAGAGCCGTCGAGCCGGCGTCGTCCTCCGGACCGCCACCGAGGTGGAGGCGCGGTCCGCGGGGATGGGGCCCGGCGGCGGCGCGGTCGTCATCGGCCTCTCGCTGCGAAGCCCCTGGCGGGCGGCGGGGATCCGGTACGGCGACCTGGTCGTCTCCGTCGACGGGAAGGCCGTCGCCCACCCGCAGGTCGTGCTCGACGCGATCCGGGACGGCGAGGAAGAACTCGCGGTCGGCTATCTCCGGCCGGAGACGGGGAAGTCGAAGGTCGTCACGGTGCCGCTGACGCGTCGGGAGAAGGAGACGAAGTCCTTCTACTTCCCGATCCTCTGGGACTACGAGAGCGAGGGCGGGCGCAGCGAGATGTCGATCCTGCTCGGCCTCTTCGGGTACACGCGGACCGCCGTCGCCGTGCGCTACCGCGTCCTCTGGCTCATCACCTTCACGCGCGGCGACGCGGACCGCCTCGTGGTGACCGGTGGGGAGAGCGACCACTGATGCGTCTCTCTCTGCTCGTCATCGCGGTCCTCGCGGGCCCGCTCGCGTCCCTCGCCACGGCCGGCCCCGGCAAGGTCACCTCGCTCCAGGTGCCCAAGGGCACCCGGATCCGCGCCGCGGCGATGCGCGACATGAACGCCGACGGCCGGCCGGACCTCGTCGTCGCCACGAACACCTGGGCGCACCCGGTGCGGCGGCACCTGAGGATCCACCTCCGGCGGGACGGCGACGTCTGCTTCGACGCAAAGCCGGACTTCGTGCGGGAACTCGTCCCCGGCGTCGTCGCGTTCGCGGTCGGCGACGTGGAGAACGAGCCCGGGCACGAAGTCGTGTTCTTCACGGCCCGCGGCGTGTACGCCTGGCGACCCGGCGGAGACGAGAAGACCGTGGAGCGCCGCCTGCTCTCCGGCGACTTCCTCTGGCAGTTGCCCGACGAGTCGGACACGACGTACTTCTGGAGCGGCGTCCGGGACGTGGACGGCGACGGGCTCGACGACCTCATGTTCCCCGAGCCCGGCGGCTACCGGATCGCGCTGCAGCGGCGCGACGGGAAGTCGCCGCCGTCGTTCGCCGCACTCACCGCGCCGCGGATCCCGCCGCTGTTCGGGGAGTTCGAGGCGGCGTCGCAGGGCGGGGCGCAGCTGAAGGCGCGGCGCCGGGCGCGCCAGCTCGAGGTGTCGATCAAGCTGGGCGGCGACGCGAAGCCGCTGGACGAGTCGGAGCTCTCCGTCGTGGACGCCGTTCCCGTGCCGCGCTTCACGGACTGGGACGGGGACGGAAGAAAGGACCTCGTCGCGCTGTCGGGGGAGGCGCTGCTCGTCTGGAGCCAGCGGAAGCAGGGCGGGTTCGAGCGGTTCCCGGCGATCGTGCAGGAGTTCCCGGTCGAGATGGACCAGGGACGGCGATTCGACCTCTCGTTCGGCGCGCACTCCGCCGACCTGAACGGGGACCGGCGGATGGACTGCGTCATCCTCGCCGGCGACCGGAGGTCGGAGGACATCCGGACGCAGATCCTCGTCTACCTGAACGGCTTCGGGAAGGGGAAGAGCGCGGAGCAGCCGTTGTTCGGCGCGAAGGGCCAGCCGCAGCAGGTGCTGATCGTGGGCGGGATCGTGGGGGCCGTGGAACTCTCGGACGTGGACGGCGACGGCTCGCCCGACCTCGTGCTCGGCACCGTGCAGATCGACACGCTGGACGCCATCCGGGCGGCCTCGTCCGGGAAGGTCGAGGCGTCGCTCCGGGTCTACCTGAACCGGCGGGGGGCGTTCTCCCGCCAGCCGGACCTGGTCTACGACATCGAGATCGCCTCCGAGGACATCGAGGAGGCGGGCCGGCGGCTGCAGGCCCGGTTCATCCCCGACATGTCCGGCGACGGCGTGCGCGAGCTCTACGTCCGCGACGGGCCGAAGAGCTTCCGGATCCACCTCGTGCGAAAGACCTCGAAGGGCCTCGCGGTGTTCCCTCGCGCCCTCGACGAGCACAAGGTCGGCAAGCGGGCCGAGATCGAGATCGTCGAGCGCGGGAAGGGGCCGCCGGAGATCGTCATCCGGGAAGGCGCGCAGATCCACCACGTGAGGTACGTGCGATGAGGCGGCTCGGAATCCTCCTCGCGGTCGTGTTGATCGCTTCCGCCGCGCCCGCCGCGGACGCGCCCACGACCTCCGACGCCACGCTCACGCCGGGCATGGGCCTCGCCGCGTCGCGCGTCGTCGACGTCACGGGCGACGGGGCGGACGACGTGCTGCTGGTCGGTACGCGGGGCGAGGTGCGCGTCTGGAAACGCGACGGGAAGAAGGCGGCGATGGCCGCGGCCGCCGTCGGCGACTTCTCCCTTCCGGAGCCGAAGCGGACGCTGCTCGCGGTGGGGGACGTGCTCGGGACGGGCGGCGCGCCCCAGCTCGTCGTCCTCTCGCCGAAGAAGGTGACGGCGTACCGGATCGGCGAGGACGGCGTGATCGACCCCGCGGGGACGACGCTCTTCCGGCTGCCGCGGCGCGGGCCGTTCGCTCTGCGGATCGGCGCGCCGCGGTTCTCGAAGATCGTCTCCGACCTGAACGGCGACGGGTGTCTCGACGTGCTCGTCCCCGGGCCGAAGGCCATCCGCGTCTGGTTGTGCCGCGATGGGGAGAACGGACGCGAGTTCCATCACGCGGCGAGCGTCCGCACGGACCTGAAGACGTCCCGCTCCTGGTCGGAGCACGAGCTCTCGGACATGTACGAGAGCGCCTTCCGCATCCCGTACCTCGACCTGAAGGACGTGAACGGCGACGACCGGCCGGACCTGATCGTCATCGACGGTTCCGACCACGCATTCCACCTCCAGCGGGAGGACGGGAGTTTCCCGGAGGTCCCGGACCGCGTGCTCGACCTCTCGATCTTTCAGGACACGAGCCCCGCGAGCTCGATCCGCCCCGGGCGGGCGCTGGCGGGCGGGAGCCGGCCGTCGCTCACGATGACCGACCTCGACGCCGACGGCATCCCGGACTACGTGATCTCGCACCGCCGCCGCGTCTGGACGTTCCACGGGAGCGCGGACGGTCCGAAGTTCGACCGGCCGACCCAGATCCTCGCCACCGCGGAGGACGTCTCCGCGTTCCTCGTCATCCCGCTGGACGGGGATGCCCACCCGGACCTGCTGCTGTTGCGCATTCAGGTGCCCAGCGTGACGGCGATCGTCGGCGGCCTCTTCACGGAACTCTCCGTCGAGATCTCCGCCACCGGCTACGCCAACCGGACCGGCCGGGCGTTCTCGAAGCTGCCGGACTGGCGCGGGGCGATCGAGGTCCGGCTGCCGGCGATCACGGAGATGATCCGCAACCCGCAGGCGCTGATCGAGCGGTTCGAGGCGGCGACGTCGAAGTTCCGGACGACGCTCGAGGCGGACTTCGACGGGGACGGGACGAAGGACGTGGCGATGCTCTCGGAGGACGCGACGCGGATCGATCTCTGGCACATCGAGTCGCGCCCCGGCACCGAGGCGGACCTCGTCGGCCTGCGGCAGCTCTTCTTCGAGGACGAGAAGCGCGTCTGGACTCTCGAGGACGTGCTCTCCCTGCTCGGCGGCATCGCGGAGGAGCGGACCCGGCGCCTGACCGGCGGCCGGAAGCCCGGCACGTCGATCGCCCTGCGTCCCGGCCGGTACCTGCTCCGCTCGTTCGACGCGGGGAACCTGCTCGGCGGCGGCCACCACGCGATCGTGGTCTTCTACGGTGACATCGAGCACGCCGGCGAGGCGGTCGTGGACGTTTTCTGCTATTCGGGGTCAGACCCCGATTAGCAGATTCCCGTCAGATGATCAGCGCCGCCTCGGCCGTGAGGCCGGGACCGAAGGCCAGGGCCAGGCACGGCAGCGGGGCGTCGCGGCGCCGCATCCGCTCGAGGATCACCAGCACCGTCGGCGACGACATGTTCCCGTACTCCGCCAGGACCTTGCGCGACACCGCGAGGGAGTCCGGCGGCATCGAGAGCGCCTCTTCCACCGAGTCGAGGATCTTCGGGCCGCCCGGATGCACGGCGAACGACCGCACGTCCCCGAGCGCCAACCCCTGCGCGCCGAGGAACTCCTCCACCCAGGGCCGCAGCCCGGTCTCGATCAGTGACGGCACCTTCGGGGAGAGCGTCAGCGTGAAGCCGTGGTCCGTCACGTTCCAGGTCATCGCCTCCCGGGAGTCCGGGAAGACGTGCGACCCGCAGGCCGCCACCGTCCATGGCCCGGTGCCGGGCTCCGCCACCACGGCCGCCGCCCCGTCCGCGAAGAGCGCGTTCGCCACCACGTTGTCGAAGGACCAGGGATACTGGAAGTGCAGCGAGCAGAGCTCCACCGCGACCATCAGCGCCCGACCGCCGGACTCCGCGAACGCCCGCGCCGTCCGCAGCCCGGTCAACGCGCCGTGGCAGCCGACGAAACCGATGTGGGTCCTCGAAAGGCCCGCCGGCAGCCCGAGGGCCCCCGCGAGATCGGCGTCGACGCCGGGCGCGGCGAACCCCGTGCAACTGACCGTGGTCAGGTGGGTGAACGAGGCCGGATCGACGCCGGCCTCCCCGATCGCCGCCTCCGCCGCCCGCACCGCCAGCGGTCCGGCCTCCCGCTCGTACCAGGCCAGGCGCTCTTCCGTGGTCGGCCCACGGTCGTCGAGATCCCGGGCGGACGGATAGAGGGCGAACGTGCCGTCCGGGCTGACCTGGACGCTGTGACGCTTCTTCACGCCGGTGCGGCGGAACACCGCGCGGAGCCGCTTCTGCTCCGGGTCGGGGAAGGGAAGGAGGCGGCAGACCTGGTCGGCGGCGTCGGGCTGATCGACGGAGGGGGCGGGAAACGAGCAGCCGAGTCCACGGATCCACATCCTGTTGCGCCTCCTTTAACGCCGCGGGAGACCGCCCGCTCCGGCGGCCGATTCAATCACGAGAGTCGTCCCGGGGGCAGATTTCGGAAAAAAAGTTCCGGGCCGCGGTGGTCGGTCCGGGGTGGGTTTCGACGGTTTCGAGGCCCCCAAGTTGTTGGGCTCAAATCTGATTCAGCCCCTATCCGCTGTGCGGCCTGTGGGGAGGCGGGCGGCGTAACGCCTTCGTGTGGAGGGGGTTAGGCCTGCGTCCTCCGGTGCAAAAAGGGGCCCTGGAACTCAAGATCGGCACCGACTCCGCCGAACGAACAAGGTTGCCGGGCGGTCACCCGGCGGAGCGACCTGATGAACAGAAACGTACTCTCGGAACGATCGAACCGGACGCCGAACCGCGCGGAGCCGGATGCCCCGCTCCGGCGGCAGCGGGCGCTCGCGGACTACTTCCGGGAGCAGGCGGAGGGGGCGGAGCGCCGGATCGCGGCGCTGAAGAAGTCGCACGGGGAGGAGATGACCGGCCTCCGCGAGCGCCTCGAACGATCGGAACTGCGTCTCGGGCGAGCGCGGGAGACGATCGACGGCCTGGACACGGAGTTCGACCGAGTGACCCGTGAGCTCGAGGCGGAGAGGGATCGGCTGACCGTCGAGGAGACGGCGGGCCCTCACCCGTCTCGAGCCCGGGACCCCCTGACCCGGTCGGCGATCCGGACCCTCGAAGAGGAAGTCCGGGTCCTCACCCACCGGCTGATGGCGAGCCAGCGGCTGGTGGCGGAGCTGCGACGGAACGGAGGTCGCGACCGGAGAAGGGCGTAAGGAAGGAAGGCCGGGCGGAGGTCCCGGGCCCCGAGGGGCAGGACTCCAGATCCGGCAGAATGACGGAGGGGAGGTCTCCGCAGGTCCGCAAGGACCGGGAGTTGGTGCCTCCCCTCCTCTGATTCCCGGCCCGGGGCTCCTCGTGCTATCCTCCCCCAAATGCGCGTCTCGTCCGGCATGTACCTCGTCTTCATCGCGGTCCCGCTGATCGAGCTGGCCCTCCTCATCCAGGTCGGCTCGTGGATCGGCACGGGGCCCACCATCGGGCTCGTCGTCGTCACGGCGATCGCCGGGGCCTCGCTCGCGCGCTGGCAGGGCCTCTCGGCGATCGAGCGGGCGCGCTCGATGGCGAACGCCGGGCAGCTTCCCGCCGGGCCCGTGTTCGACGGGATCCTGATCCTCGCCGCCGCCCTGCTGCTCCTGACGCCCGGCATCCTCACGGACGTGGTCGGGTTCCTCCTTCTGGTGCCGTTCGTCCGGCGCCGGATCCTGGTCCTCATCCGGAAGCGGATCGAGGCGGCGGAGGGGCCGCGGGAGAAGGCGGAGCCGGCGGAGCCTCCGCCGTCGAGCCCGGGCGGAGGCAAGGTCATCGACCAGGACGGGAACATCGTGGGGTAGGAGATGAAGCCGACACTCGCACTGACCGCCGTCGTCCTCCTCGTCGTCGCCTGCGGTCCCGGGCCGGACAGGATCGTGGTCCTCGACATCGAGGGCACGCATTGCACGGCCTGCGAACCCGCCATCGCGCAGATGCTCACGGGCGTCGAGGGCGTCCGGAGCGCGACGGTGTCCCACGCCGCAAAGGAGGCCGTCGTCGTCTGTGCCGGGGACGTGGACCCCGCGGACCTGGTCGCGGCCGTGGTGGGCTACCAGGCCTCGGTGAGAGAGGTGAAGGTCGCTCCGCCTTCGGAGTAGGAGCTTGCGCCGGCCGGCCCTGTCCCACAGACTGCGGGGCCCGATGCGGGCCGACTTCCGGAGACCGACCATGAACCGCCGATTCCTGACCGCCGCCCTTCTCGCCGTCTTCCTCCTCGTTCCCCTCGCGACGTCGGCGCAGGCGGATCTCGCCGACACCTTCCTCGACAAGGTGGCCGCCGTGCTGAAGCGCGCGGTGGAGGCGGAGAAGATGGACGCCACCGACGCCCGGAAGGTCTACAACGCGATCGTCGAAAAGGTCGAGGCCGTCCAGGACAAGATCGACGCCTGGAAGGAGAAGGTCGAGGGCTGCCGGGACGACGACGATGACGAGGCCGACGACGACGACGACCTCGGCGACGCGAAGGACGAGCTGAAGCGGGGTATCCGGAAGGCGAAGGCCGACCGGAAGTGCGCGCGGACGAAGACCCGCCTGTGCAAGCGCGCGAATCGGCTGGAGGACGCGGTCGACGACGACCGTTGTTCCGTCGACAGGGCGAAGCGGAAGTGGGACGGCGCCCTGCGGAAGTGCACGAAGAAGCTGGACGAGGCGACGCTCGAGCGCCTGAAGGCCTACGCCGCGGACCTGAAGGAAGATGTCGAGAGCGGCGACCTCACGAAGCTCGAGGCCTTCAAGAAGTTCATCACGGCCGTGAAGAACGCGCTGACGGCGGAGTAGCCGCCCGCTACGTCACCTCCGCCGCCGACCCCTTCACCCGGGACCTCAGCTCCTCGCCGAGGCCGGAGTACGCGTCCATCATCGCCTCGAGGGCGACCTTGTGGTCCGCGTCGGATTCCAGCATCCGGCGGGCGAGGTCGATCACGCCCGTGTGCTCGCTGCGGGCCCGCAGCATCGCCAGCAGGGCGTCGTAGGTCTCCATCGACTTCTCGGTCTTCAGCGCCCGACCGAGGGCGTCCGCCAGGTCGCGGACGTAGGCCGGGTTTCCGGGGTCGAGCCGGCAGGCCTCGTCGAGATGGGTCACCGCCTCTTCCAGGTTGTCCGTGACCTTGTAGAGGTCGCCGACGCGGTGCAGCCCGGCGGCCGCCTCCTTCTTCTCGCCGGCGTCCACCTTCATCCGGGCAAGCTGCAGGACCGCGTCCGGACAGAAGGGATCGATCCGCAGCATCTCCCGGTAGACCTTTTCGGCGCGCTCGGTGTTCTCCTGCTTCTGGAGCCGGCCCGCGATGCCGCGCAGGCGTGCCAGCGCGTGCTCCTTCGCGCCGTTCCGGGCCTGGACGAGGGCGAGCGTCTCGGCGAGGTCGTCGTCATCCGGGGAGATCTCGACCGTCCGGCGGAAAGCTCTCTCCGCCTCCTCGAGGAGGCCCTGTGCGATCCGCGCCTCCCCGGCGTCGGACAGGACCTCGAGGGCCTCGTCCTTTTCGTCGAGCTCGATCCAGCCCTCGGCGATCTTCTCCATCGCCCCGGACGTGCGGGCCGAGAGGTCGTCCAGGCGCGCGCGGAGGGCGGTCAGGACGAGGATCACGCGCCCGTGGTTCCCGGCGGCCCGCTCGAGGACGATCGGGACGATCTCGCCCAGCGCGTCCGCGGCCTCGTCGTTCTTCTCGGCCCGCGTCAGCAGGTTCGCCAGCGCGGTGCGGAACCGGATCGCGCCCGGCTCCATCGACACGGCGCGCCGCGCCATCTCGAAGGCGCCCTCGAGTTCCTTCGCCAACTCCCGGAGACAGGCGAGCTCGAGGCAGGCCCGGGCGGCTCGCGACGTCTCCCCGATCTCCTCGATCACCGCGATGCGGGCGAGGCGGATCTCCTCGTTCTCCGGCGTGAGCTGCAGAGCCGTGTCCAGCGCCTGCTCGGCGAGAGCGTGCTCCTTCCGCGCGCGGCGGAGGCCGGCGAGACGCAGGAGGTCTTCCGCGGCCTCTTCGTTCTTGCCGAGCCGGTGGAGCAGGCTCGCGCGGAACTCGAGGACGTCCGTGCGCTCCGGCCGGAGCTCGATCGCCTTCGCGATGGCCTCGACCGCGTCCTCGTCCGTGCCGCTCTCCTCCACGCTCTTGGCGTGGGCGAGGTAGTGGTCGGCGGCCTTCTCGAACTGCTCGAGCTCCTCGTAGGCCTCGGCTGTCCGCAGGGAGATCTCGAAGCCCTCGGCGCCCAGCTCGGCCGCGCGCTCGTAGAGGCGGGCGCGCTTCGCGGCGGAGAAGCTGTTCCGCCGGTTCTCCGAGAGCATGATGAGCTCGAAGGAGTTCTTGGCCCGGATGAGGTCGATGGACTTGAAGTGGTAGAAGAGCTCCATCGCGTCGAGGCGGGAGAGGCGGATCGCCTTCAGGACCTCGCCCATGTCGTGCTCGCCGTCGATCAGGTCGAGGAGTTCGACGACGCAGTCCTCGACCTCGTGCTCCGCCACGTACTTCTCGCGGTCACCGATGATCTCGTAGACGTCCTTCATCGACGGCGTCGCCTGGTTGAACTTGTCGATGTCGTCGATGATCTTCGTGACGTCGAGGAGGATGCGGTTGGCGTCCTCGCCGCCGTCGACGCGGGTCAGGCGGTCCGCCCGGTCGCGCAGGGCCTGCTCCGGGGGCACGGAGTAGAACTCGTAGCCCACGTCGCTCCAGTAGAAGATCTCGAGCAGCTCCTCGACGAGCTGGTAGTGGAGCGCCGCGTCGAGGTCCTCCTGCGAGATGTGTTCGCACTCGACGAGGACCTTCCCGATCGGGCCCGAAAGCTCGCCGCTCTTCTGCCCGGCGAGCACCTTCTCCAGGGTCTCCATCTCGATGCAGCGCAT
>JBDLIY010000041.1:0-14875 GCA_039714635.1 Planctomycetota bacterium | reverse complement strand
GCGGCTTCTCTTCCGCCGGCTTCTCCGCCGGCTTCTCGGCGGGCGGCTCCTTGCCCGGGATGGCGGCTTCCGCCGGAACCGGGGTGGCCGTGCCGAGCGTCGGCGTCTCGGGCGCCACGCCGGACTCGACCCGGAGGATCATGTAGCGCAGGATGTACTCGGAAAGGTTCAGGTCCACCCGCATCTCGGCGATCGCCTCGGGGTCGGCCTGGAAGTACTGCAACAGGTAGACGCCGCGGCGGACACCCTGGATCGGGTACGCGAGCTTGCGCTCCTCGAAGCGCCAGCCGTTCTCCAGTGACGCGCCGTGCCTGGTCAGGACGGCGGTGACCGCGTCGCGGGTCCCCTCCCAGTCCCGGGCCACGCGACCGGCGTCGATCACGAACATGCCTTCGTAAAGGTTCATTGCTCCTCCGGTGAATTCCGGTTGTACCGGTTCATCGCTGATTCCGGCCCTTCCACGACCCAGGTCTCCACGGCATCGGCCGCGGTCCGGATCGCTTCCTCGATCACCTGTCGCTCCTCCGGCCGGAAGCGGCTGAGCACATGGTCCTTCGCACCTCCGGGATGCGGACTTCCGATCCCGATGCGGAGCCGGGCGACCCGGTCCGTCTTGAAGGCGCGGATGATCGAGTTCATACCGTTGTGGCCGCCGTCCCCCCCGGCTCTTCGGAGCCTCAGGGTTCCGGTCGGCAGATAGAAGTCGTCCAGAACGATCAGCACGTCCCTGACGGGGACTTCGAGGTCCTCCGCCACCTTGCGCACCACGGGACCGCTCAGGTTCACGTAGGAGAGCGGCTTGATCAGGGTGACCGGGTTCCCGTCGATCGAGATCCGGCCCCGGAGCGAGTTCCAGAAGCGCTCCTTCCTGAACTCCGTGGCATCGCGCCCGGCAAGCAGGTCCACCGTGTCGAATCCGACATTGTGACGGGTGGCCTCGTACTCCCGGCCGGGATTGCCGATGCCGACGACGAGTTTCATCGGGCCCTGCACTCCCTGCAGCCACCCTGCAGCCCCGCAACGCGGGAGCGGGTTCGGTCACGCCCGAGCCAGGTTCCAGACTGCCCCGTTCGACCACAGGCTGCAGCGAATGCGAACGCCGGATTCTTCAGTCCTCTGCCTCCTCTTCGTCGCTCTTCCCGATGACCTCGGGCTCGGAACCGGACTCGGCCGCCTCCTCGCCTTCCTCGGGCTCCTCTTCCTCACCGACCGGGATGCTGACCAGCGCCACGATCTCGTCCGGCTCGATGCCTTCGAGCGTGACGCCGTCCGGAAGGACGACGTCGCCGACGCTGACGTTGTCGCCGGCGGCCAGTTCGCGGACGTCGACCTCGATCGACTCCGGGATGTTCCGCGGCATGCAACTCACCGTGAGCTTGTCGAGGATCGTCTGGAAGATCCCGCCGTCGGCGACGCCGGCCGGCTCGCCGAAGAACTCCAGCGGAACCTCGACCTGGAGCGTGACGCCGCGCTGGATCTCCTCGAAGTCGATGTGCAGCACCTTGTCGCCGAACGCGTTCAGCTGGACTTCGCGGATCAGCGCCTCGAGGGTCTCCTCGGGCGTCTCGATCGTGATCAGCTGCGCGCCGCTCCGGTAGAGCTTCTCGAACGCGTGCTCGGAGACGGCGACCGCGCGCGGGTCCTTGCCGAGTCCCGCGATGTTCGCGGGCAGCTCGCCCTCGCGTCGCATCCGCTTCGCGGCGGTGCTGCCTCTCTCGTCCCTCATCCTGGCTTTCAGGGTCATTTCCATCTTCTGAGTCCCAGTTTCTTCCATCCCAGTTTCTTCCATCACAGTTTCTTCAGTCCACGAACAGGCTCGAGACGGACAGGCTCTCGTGGATCCGGTGAATGGCCTGTCCGAGCAGCGGTCCGACGGAAAGCACGGTCGCGAACTCCTGTACCGCGGCCCTCTGCGGAATGGAGTCGGTGACCGCGATTTCCTCGGCGGGAAGCTCGCGGAAGCGCTCCACCGCCGGCCCGGCGAACACGCCGTGCGTGGCGGCGAGGAACACCTTGCCGCATCCCGCGTCCCGAACGACGCGGACGGCCTCCGCCATGGTGCCGCCCGTCGCGATCATGTCGTCCATCAGAATGACGTCCCGGCCCTCGACCTCGCCGATGAGGTGCATCGCCTTGGCCTCGCCCGGGTCCACGCGGCGCTTGTCCACGATGGCCAGGCTCCCGCCCAGCCGCTTGGCGTAGGCGCGGGCCAGCTTGATGCCGCCCACGTCCGGGGCGACGATGACGGGTTCCACGATCCCCTTCTCCGTGAAGTGATCCACGAAGACGGGCGCCGCGTAGAGGTGGTCCATCGGGATGTCGAAGAACCCCTGGATCTGCGCGGCGTGAAGCTCCAGCGCGAGCACGCGGTCCGCACCCGCGGCCACGATCATGTTCGCGACGAGCTTCGAGGAAATCGGCACCCGCCCCTCGTCCTTGCGGTCCTTCCGCGCGTAGCCGTAGTACGGCATCACGGCCGTGACGCGGCCCGCCGACGCCCGCTTCAGGGCGTCGAGGATGAGGAGGAGGTCCATCAGGTGGTCGTTGACCGGCGTACAGGTCGACTGGACGACGAACACGTCGTTGCCGCGGACGTCATCGTCGACCCGAACGTCGGACTCGCCGTCGGGGAAACGGCTCACATAGCACTTCGTCAGCTCGACGCCGCACGCCTTCGCGACATCCACGGACAGCGAGGAGTTCGCCCCGCCGTCGATGACCTGGAGTTCGCCGAAGCGCCGCTGTCGCAGCTGGTTCATCGCTTCTTCCTTCCGGGCTTCTTCGATGGGAGGATCCGGGCCGGCACGCCGACCACGGTCTCCCCCTTCGGAACGTCCCTTCCGCTCGGCACGATCGCCCCCGCCCCCGTCGTCGAGTCGTCACCGACCGTGACCGGAGCCACGAAGACGGTGCCGCTCCCGACGTGGACGCGGTCCCCGATGGTGGTGCGATGCTTGTTCACCCCGTCGTAGTTCGCGGTGATCGTGCCGCAACCGATGTTCGTCTTCTCCCCGATCACGGCGTCGCCCAGGTACGTCAGGTGCTTCGCCTTCGTACCCTTCCCGACGACGGACTTCTTCGTCTCGACGAAGTTCCCGACCTGGGCCCCGTCCTTCAGGCGAGTGCCGGTGCGGAGGTGGCTGAACGGCCCCACCTCGCAGCCCTTCCCGATCACCACGTCCCCGGTGATGACGGTGAAGGGAAAGATCGTCGTCCCCGCGCCGATCTTCACTCCCCGGTCGACGTACACGGAGGAAGGATCCACGACGCGCACGCCGCGCTCCATGTGCTCCTCGAGGATCCGCTGCCGCGCCACCCAGGCGAGGTCCGCGAGGTCCGCCAGGCAGTTGATGCCGGAGACATCGTCGGGGTCCGGGGCCTCGAGCCCCAGCACCTTCTCCCCGCGCTCGATCAGGAAGCCGGGAACGTCGGTCAGGTAGTACTCGCCCTGGGCGTTGTCGGCCCGGAGTCGGCGCAGCGCCGGCCAGAGCAGATCGGAGCGGAACACCATGATCCCGCTGTTGATCTCGCGCACCGAGCGCTCGGCGGGAGACGCGTCCTTCTCCTCGCGGATCGCCCGGACCTCGCCCTTTTCGTCGCGAAGGATCCGGCCGTAGCCCGTGGGATCGTGAAGGAGTGTCGTGAGGATCGTCGCCGCCGCTTTCCGCCGGCGGTGCGCGGTCAGCAGGCTGCGGAGGAGGGCGGGCCGCATCAGCGGCACGTCGCCCAGGAGCACCATCACGTCGCCATCGAAGCCCTTCAGGGCCTTCTCCGCGCACTTGACGGCGTGTCCCGTCCCCTTCTGCTCCCGCTGGAGGACCGTCTCGACCCCGGCGCCCTTGACTCCAGCGCCCTCGATGGCCTTCTCGACGAGCTTCCGCCCGTGGCCGGTGACCGCGATCGTCCGCGCCGCCTTCAGGGGCTTCACGGCCTCGATCACGTGTCGAATCAGAGGCCACCCCGCGAGGTCGAACACGACCTTGGGGAGGTCACTCTTCATCCGCTTGCCCTGGCCCGCGGCGAGGATCACCACGGCAGGACCGGTGCGGCGGTTCTTCGACATGGAAACGGCCCGGAAAAGACGTCGCCCAACAAAGAGAGAAGCACAGCGATCGGGTCTGGCTACCCGGCGAGGACTCGAACCTCGAATCGCGGGACCAAAACCCGCTGTGTTGCCAATTACACCACCGGGTAGCAGCCACCCGCGGGGGCAAACGGCCCTGTTTACGCGAGGGGCCCCCGCGAATCAAGGAATTCGACGTCTGCGCGCCCGGCCGCCGTCCTTCTCGTCCTTCGGGCGGGAGGCGCCCCGACCCACGGATGCGGCGACTCCCGCCCCCGATTCAAGGGCGTGCCGCCGTCTGGAGCCGGCGCCGGACGAGTTGGAGCGCGACGTTCGCCGCGAAACCGCGGACGACCTCCCGGTCTCCCGGCAGGCGGCGGGAGAGCGATTCGACGCCGGAAGGTCCGGCGAACCCGAACCAGACGAGGCCCACCGGCTTCTCCTCCGTGCCCCCGCCGGGCCCCGCGATCCCCGTGATCGAGACCGCGAAATCGGTCCCGAGGGTCTCCCGCGCGCCCGCCGCCATCGCCTCCGCCGTCTCCGCGGAGACCGCGCCATGCTCGACCAGGAGGTCGCACGGGACGCCGAGGAGATCCTCCTTCACCTCGTTCGCGTAGGCGATGACTCCGCCGAGGTAGTTCGCGGAGATGCCGGGGACGTCGGTGAGCAGCCGGCCCACCAGCCCGCCGGTGCAGGACTCGGCGGTGGCCAGCGTGAGGCCGCGCTCTTCCAGCAGGTGGCCCACGGCGCCCGCGAGGGTGTCCGCCTCGAGGACGAGGTCCCCCAGGCGCTCCCGCGCGGTCCCGACGGCGGCGTCGACCCGCTCCCGCGCGTCGGGGCCGGTGGCCTGGAAGGTCAGCTTGATCGTCCCGAGGACGGCGGTGATGCCGACGGAGAGGTCGTGTGTCCCGGCGAGGTCCTTCGTCCGCTCGTCGACCCACGCCTCCGGTTTGCCGAACGAGACGACGACGCCGTACGCGCCCCCGGGGCCGCGCTCGGCGAGCACGGGGCGGATCCCGGCGTCGAACATCACTTCCATCTCGCGCGGCACGCCGGAGAGGAAGAACAGCGATGCGCCGTCGATCTCGAGTCGGAAGCCGGGGGCGGTCCCGAGGGGGTTCGGCAGCACCTCCGCGCCCGCGGGGATGTACGCCTGGACGAGATTCTTCGGAAGGAGGGGGATTCCGCGGGACTCGAAACGCTCCCGGATCCAGGCGGTGAGTTCCGGGTCCTCGACGAGGTCCACGCCGGCCGCCTCCGCCGCGGCCACGCGCGTATGGTCGTCCTCCGTGGGACCGAGGCCGCCGGTGACCACGACGACGTCCGAACGCCTCGCGGCCCGCCGGAACGCGTCCGCCAGGGCGGCCGGGTCGTCCCCCACCGTGGTGTGGAAGACGCGGAGAACGCCGGACTCCGCGGCCTGCTCCGCGATCCAGGGGGCGTTCGTGTCGACGGACCGTCCCCGGACGAGTTCGTCGCCGGTGCTGATCGTTTCGAGGCTCATCCCCTCAGGATAGCGCGGCCCCACCCGGGAGTTTCACAGCGATTCGACCGGCGTTCCCCCGAACCGTGGATAATGCGCGCGACCTGCCCCGGGATCGGGGCCCGCACTGAGGAGGGAAGCACATGATCGGTCGCAAGTTCATCCTGTTGTTCCTGTGCCTGGCCGTCGCGGCCTGCGCGAACGTGGGGGCCCAGACCCCCGAGGAGAAGGGGCCGGACCTGCAGGCCCTCGTCGAGACCGTGCAGGCGAAGTACGCCCCGGTGAAGGAAGGAGCGAACGCGAACTACATCCCGATCCTCGACACGGTGGATCCGGAGCTGTTCGGCGTCGTGATCGTCACCGTGGACGGGAAGGTGTACTCCGCGGGAGCCGTGGATCACTCCTTCTCGATCCAGTCCGTCTCGAAGCCGTTCACCATGGCGCTCGTCGTGGAGGAGCAGGGCCTCGAGACGATCGTCGACAAGGTCGGCGTCGAGCCGACGGGGCTCCCCTTCAACTCGATCCACGCGATCGAGCTCAACCCGGAGCGGGCCGTCAATCCGCTCGTCAACGCCGGCGCGATCGCGACGGTCAGCCTGATCGAGGCGGACAGCGCCGAAGCGCGCTGGGACTGGATCATCAAGGGCTTCAACGCCTTCGCGGGCGAGGAGCTCACGGTCATCGACGAGGTCTACACGTCCGAGGCGGCGACGAACGACCGCAACCAGGCGATCGCCAAGCTGCTCAAGGCATACGTGCGTCTCTACTGCGACCCGCTCGAGGCGACGGACGTCTACACGAAGCAGTGCTCCATCGGCGTCACCTGCAAGCAGATGGCGATGATGGGCGCGACCCTCGCCAACGGCGGGGTCAACCCGAAGACGAAGAAGAAGCTCATCCGGAAGGAGTACGTCGACGAGGTCCTGGCCGTGATGATGATGGCCGGCTTCTACGACGAAGTGGGGATCTGGGCGTTCAAGGCCGGCCTGCCGGCCAAGACGGGCGTCGGGGGAGGCATCGTCGCGATCGTTCCGGGCCGGATGGCGATCGGCGCCTTCTCTCCGCGTCTCAACCCGGCGGGCAACAGCGTCCGCTCCCTCAAGGCGATCGAGCACATCTCGAAGGAGCTCGGTCTTTCCGTGTTCCTGGCCCCGGAGGATCGCAGATGAGGTTTTCCTGGCTGACCCTGGTCCTCGTTCTCGCTCTCACGGTTCCCGCGTTCGCGCAGGACCCGGCGGAAGGCGGAATGGAGGGTGAAGCTCCCGCGACGGACGAGGCTCCCGCGGAGGACGAAGCCGTCGAAGAAGAAGCCGTCGAAGAAGAGTCCGGCGAGGAAGAACCCGCCGGCGACGCCGTGGGGGCGGAGGTCTCGCGCATCATGGCGGGGTACGAGAAGTCCGGCTACAACGGCGTCTTCCTCCGCAGCGAGGACGGGCAGCTCGAGTTCCGGATCGGCGCCTACACCCAGCTCCGCTTCGACATCAACCACCGGGACGCCCCGGCGGGCGAAGACGACGTGGAGCAGGGCTTCTCCGTCAACCGGACGCGCCTGTTCTTCACGGGCCAGTACACCGAGTGGTACGGCTTCCACTTCCGCATCAACTACAACGACTCCTTCGATCCGGAGCTGCTCGTCGCCCTCGCCCAGCTGAAGATCGACGACAACTCCCACGTCCGCCTCGGGAAGCAGTTCCTGGCGCTGTCCCGCGAGGACTGGCAATTCGCCCAGGACGTGCTGACGACGGAGTTCTCCCCGAACGACTTCACGTTCGCGATCGGGACCTCGATCGGCGCGCAGTACTTCCGGTCGTTCGAGGACAGCCGCTTCTGGGTCGGCCTCAGCAACGGGGCCTACGGCGGCAAGGATGAGTTCCCGAAAACGAACGCCGCCGACATCGCCCTGAACGGCCGCTACGAGCTCGCCCTCTCGGGCGACGACTGGTCGGTCTGGGACGACCTGGTCGGCCGGCCGGGCCGCGCGGACGGCAGCATGCTCGGCGTGGGCTTCCTCTACCAGTACCGGTCGAACGACCCGCTTCTCGTCGAGAACGCGATGCAGCTCAACGTGGACTACTCGATGAACGGCGACGGCTGGCAGGGGATGGTCGCGGTCTCCATGACCTGGCTCGACGACGACATCAACGGCAGCGACTCGGTGTGGGGCCTGATGGCCCAGCTGGGTTACTTCATCGCCGACGCCCACCAGGTGTACGGGCAGTTCAACCACGTCAACCCGGGGACCATGGACCAGTTCAACTCGTTCAGTTCCCTGTGCGTGGGCGTGAACTGGTTCCCGATGATCTGGACGAACCGGTGGAAGTTCTCCCTGGAGGGCGGCATCCTCATGAGCGCCCTCAACGACACGATCGTCGCGGAGTCGGGCAGCCTCGGCTGGCTCTCCTCGGACGAGAAGGGCCAGATGTACCTGCGTCTGCAGCTCCAGATGGGCTTCTAGAAGAACGGCAGGTGCAGGAAGCCGGTCAGGATGCCGGCGTTGACGAGGTCGATGAAGAACGCCCCCACGAGGGGTACGACCAGGAGCGCCTTCGTCGAGTGGCCATGGCGGCTGGACACCGCGTCCATGCTGGCCATGGCCACCGGCGTCGCCCCCAGCATCAGCCCCAGGAATCCCCCCGTGATCACCGCCGCGTCGTAGTCGGCCCCCATCATGCGGAACACCACCCGCGTCGCGTAGAGCACCACCAGCACCAGCTGCACGCCCATCACGATCACCAGCAGGAACGCCGAGTCCTGGAGCGCCAGGAGGTTCATGCTCGCGAGGCTCATCGTGAGGAACAGCTGGAGCGACACGCCGGAGAGGACTTCGATGGCGCCGTGGCGGAGATGGATCCGGAACGGCTCGATCACGTTCGTGATCGTCACCCCCACCATCATCGCGGTGAGGAAGCCGGGCAGCGTGATGTGCCGGGCGAAGAGATATTGATTGACGGCGTTGCCGATGCTGATGCACAGGGCGAGCGCGAGGATCGTGCCCATGAAGTCCTGGATGCTCAGGCAATTCCCCGGTACCGGGAGCTTCCCGCCGCCCCCGCGGTCGACGTGGATGTCCGGTTCCTTTCGCGGCTGGAGGCCCCGGCTCGCGACCAGGCGGCCGGCCAGCGGACCACCCAGGAGACCGCCCGCGATGATCCCCAGCGTGGCGCAGGCGATGCCGAACTCCGCCGCGCCCTCGACGCCCCGCTCCGTCGCGATCTTGCCCCACGCGATCGCGGTCCCGTGCCCGCCGGCCAGCGAGATGCTGCCGCCGAACAGCCCGAGCATGGGCTCCCGGCCGAACAGGAACGCGCCGGCGACGCCGACCAGGTTCTGGACGATGAGGAAGCACGAGCAGACGGCGACGAGCAGCAGGAGGACCTTCCCTCCCTTGAGGAGCGAGCTGATCTTCGCGTTCAGGCCGATCGTGCTGAAGAAGACCAGCAGGAGCAGGTCGCGCAGCGTCAGGTCGAAGCTCACGTCGACGACGCCGAACCCCCCGAGCACGGCGACGAGCGTGCTGCACAGGAGTCCCCCCACCACCGCGGGCGGGACGTTGTTCCGGTTCAGGAAACCGATCCGGTGTACGAGGAATGAGCCGAAGAAGAGGAGGAAGATCGCGAGCACCACGAACTCGGCGCCCGCGAACTCCCAGGCTGGAATGGCGTCGGCCGACGTCTGCGCGACGATCCGGATGTCAGTCCTCCTTCGGGACGGACGGTGGCTTCGGGAACATGAAGGTCACCACGAGCCGGAGCGACCAGTCCGCTCCCTGGTCCGGCTTCACGATGTTGTAGTACGCCTGGGCCCCGAGGCTCACCACCTGCCTTCCGATGTGGGTCACCTTGCCGACGCCGCCGCCGAGGGGGACGACCCAGCGGTCGCCGTGGTCTCTGGTCCAGTCCGCCGTGATGATCGGAGCGCTCGTGAGCGACCAGCCGTCGGACAGGTTGTAGTTCACGAAGGGTTGCGCGAGCATCCGGTTGACCCGCTCGCGGCTGGAGTCTCCCCCGTAGGACCAGAGGTTGTTCGCGAGGCCGCCGTAGACCCAGGGGCCGGACATCCGGAGGGCCACGGCGGACGGCCCGGCGCTCCACTTCCCGGTTCCCAGGTGGTCGTCCGTCGCGGTCGGGAACTCGAAGACCGGCCCGACGCCCCAGATGATCCCGTCCGACGGCGGCGAGATCCACGCCGTGTAGCTCGTGTCGCCGATTCCCCATACCCCGCCATCCTCCTGCGCCGCGTACGGCGCGTACATCACCGGCAGGATGATCCGGTTGATCAGGAGGTTGTCTCCGATTTCGAACGGAAGGACCGGCTGGATGTTCAGGACGTTCGCCGTCCGGTCGTGGGGGCCGATCCCGAAGGCCGTGTTGTTCTGGAGCGGCAGCGAGTACATCGAGGAGAGGGGGTTCTGTGACTCCTTCGCCATGGCCGACAGGTCGGCCTTGCCGGCGGGGGCCGGGGCGGTGCCGGTGCCACCGGTCGAGGCGCAGGCGGCGAGAAACACGATCGTGGTGAGAAGGACGATGGTTCGCGGCATGCTTCCTCCCTTGCGCGACGACCTGCCCGGGCCGTCCCGTCGGCGGCGTATCCTAGGGCCGCGCCGCGGCCGACGCAACGAACACGATCTACCGTCGAAGTGCAGGACGAAACCGGCCGCGACGAGGGCCGCTCACGGTATTGCGGGTTTGGAAGGAATGTTCCCGTCTCGGTATCACACGCTGAATCGGACGACGATGATGTCGCCGTCCTCGACCACGTATTCCTTCCCCTCCAGCCGCATCAGGCCCGCCGCCTTCGTCTCGCGCTCGCCGCCCGCCCGCCGGAAGTCCGTGAAGGGGAAGATCTCCGCCCGGATGAAGCCCCGCGCCAGGTCCGTGTGGATCCGCCCCGCCGCGTCGAGCGCCGTGGAGCCCCGCCGGATCTCCCAGGCGTGGACCTCCTTCTCGGAGACCGTGTAGAAGCGGATCATCCCCATCGCCCGGAAGAGGTCGTCGAGCAGGTGCGGCAGGAGGAGGTCCGTCAGCCCCATCTCCTCCATGAACACCGCCCGCTCGTCGTCCTCGAGATCCATCAGCTCCGTCTCCAGCCGGACACGGATCGCCATGCGGGATTCGAACGGCCCCTCGATGTCCCCCACCGCGACGTCGCACCCCTCGTCCGGCCCCGACAGGAGCAGCGACCAGGGCTTCCACGTGAGGAAGGAGTAGCCGCGGACGATCTTCTCCTCGTCCGGCGTCAGGTCCATGTGCTTCGTCACGATCTCGTTCTCGAGCCCCTCCTGGACCTTCCTCAGGACGGCCAGCTCGCGCTTCTCCTCGTCCTGCTTCGGCGTCGGCTTCGTGACGGAGACTTCGAGCTTCTCGACGCGCCGCATGACGATGCCGAGGTCGGCGAGGATCAGCTCGGCCACGAGGTCGGCCGCGTCGCGCGCCGGATCCGCCGCCGGGCGCGGGTAGAAGTAGTCGCCCGTCGTGAAGCCGCGGACCACGAGCAGCAGGCACTCGACGTCGTCGCGCACCGCGGCGATCTTCGCGGCGGAGGCTTCCTCGCCCGGGGGCGGCAGTCCTCCGAGGTCGTGGACGGCGAACGACGCCGGGGTCCGCTTCTTCGGGTCGTAGTGGCGGCAGAGCCAGTGGTACCGGGAGTCGTTGTCGAGTTCCGCCGTCGCGACATTGCCGACGGAGGGATCTCCCCCGAGCGCCGTGAACAGCGTCGTCTTCCCGGATCCGGCGAACCCCACGAGGCCGAGTTTCAAGACTTCTTCCTCCGCTTGAGCAGGACCCGCCCGAGCAGGATGCCCGCCTCGTAGAGCACGATCACCGGGAGCGAGATGAGGATGAGCGTCGGCGCGTCACCGGTGGGCGAGAGCACGGCCAGCGCCGCCACCGCCCCCACGACGAAGTGCCGCCGGTACTTCGAGAAGGTCCCCGGCTGCACCATCCCGATGGCCATGAAGAACAGCATGAACAGCGGCAGCTGGAAGACGAGCCCCATCAGCAGGCTCATCGTGATGTAGAGCGAAACGAACTTGCTGAGCTGCGGAATCGCCCGGACGGCCTTCTGCCGGGCGGGCTTCTCCTCGGCGGGTTTCTCCTCGGCGGGTGCTTCCTCGCCGGGCTCCTCCTCGGAGGACGCTTCCCCGGCAGGCTTCTCCTTCGCCGGAACCCCTTCCGCGGGCCTCTCTTCGGTCGGCGCCGGGTCCGCCGGGATCTCCTCGGCCTCCCATCCCGGGACCGTGTCGAGCATGCCGAAGTCGAGCAGGAACCCGAGTGCCGTCGGCATGACGGCGAAGTAGAGGAACGCGACGCCGCCCAGGAAGAGCACGTAGGAGACCGGCCCGAAGAGCTCGATGTACTTCCGCTCGTGCGGGTACAGCCCGGCGGAGATGAACCGCCACAACTCCCGCGCGATGAGCGGCGAAGCGATGACCAGCGCGCAGACAAGCGCCAGCTTCAGCCAGGTGACGAAGGACTCGGTCGGAGAGAGCACCTGGAAGTGCGGGTCTTCGTAGCCGAGATCCTGCAGCACGAGGAGCGGCTGCCTGAGCACGAACCCCATGATCCGGTCGTTGAAGATCAGGCAGACGACGAAGGCGACGGCGAGGTAGAGGAGCGACCGGATCACGCGGGACCGGAGCTCGTCGAGGTGTTCCCCGACGCTCATGCGGCCTTCGGCAGCGTGTTCGGTTTCGTCGCTCATCGAGAGGAGGATACCGAGACAGGAACAATCATCCCAAACCCTCAGTACCGGCAATCAACCCAGGCAAATGCAGCGGGCCCCCGGCGTCAACCGGGGGCCCGCCCGAAAGTCCGGAACGATCGTGTCTCCCGATCGTCTATCTCGGATCGGTCATCAATACAGCAGGAACGTGGACAGCTGCTTCTCGGTGATGACGCGGATGCCCAGCTCCTTGGCGCGGCGGTAGTCGTCGGAGTCCTCGAGGCTCGAGTCCTCGTTCTCCGGAGCGCCGAGCACCAGGTAGTTCGTGTAGATGTCGACGTGCTTCTGGACACCCTGGCCGATCTGCTCGAGACGCTTCATGGCGTCGGAGCGGCCGTACTTCTGGAAGCGGCCGAGGAGGACGAAGTTGAGCTTCTGGTCCGCGTTGTAGGCCAGGCTCTCGATCTGGTCGCCCTTGACGATCGGGTTCATCAGGTTGTTCGTCTTGATGATCCGCACCTTCGCGGTGTGGGTGTCGACGTCGAGGACGGTGATGACGCCCTTGTAGACCTTCGCTGCGCCCTTGCCGAGCGTGTAGACGTCGAAGGTCAGGCCCGCCTGCAGGTGGTGGAACTTGCCGCGGTTGATGACCGCGATGTTCTGCCCCTCGGCGACCGCGAGGATCTCGCCGTCCGGGCCGATCGGCGCTTCGACGATCTCCTTGAGCTTCTTCAGCTTGATGATGTTCTGCTTCAGCGCGGCGATCTCGTTGTTCAGGAGCGAGACCTCTTCACGCGAGTCCTTCCGCGCGCCGTCGAGCTCGACCTCGAGAGCCCGCTTCGCGTCCTCGAGCCCGGAGATCGTGGCCTTCAGGTCGCTCTCGAGCTGGATGCGGCTCGCCTGGAGGGAGTTCCGATCCGCGGTGATGCGCTGGATCTCGGCATCCTTCTCGCCGATCGTCTTGTCCCGGCCCTCAACGTCGGACTTGGCCGTCGACTTCGCGTCCTTGAGGACGGTGAACATGGCCTGCATGTCCACGAGCATCTTGTCCATTCCGGAGCGCATCAGCACGTAGAGCCCCTCGAGGGTACCCTCGGACGGGATCAGGCCGGGCTCGACGTAACGGACGGTGACCATCCCGCCCTCGGTCTTCTCGATCCGTCCGCCGTCGGCGTTGGTGAAGTCGTAGATCCCCTCAGGGAAGTCACGCTTCAGCGCCTTGAGCTCCTCGAACTTGGCCTTGATGAACTCACTGATGGCATCGCGATCGATCTTGTACTCGATCAGCTTGCCCTTGGCCTCGTCGGAATCGGTCAGGCTGAACCCGACGTAGTCCGAGAGTTCGTTCAGGTACACGGCCATGTCCGCCCGGCGATCCGACTCGACCTTCGCCTTCCTGTCGGCGGTGGCCAGGTCCTTGGCCAGCTTGTCGGCTTCGTCGTGCTTGATGTAGGCCCAGACGATAGCGACGACGAGAAGCACGACCACGATGATGAGGGGCACATAGGAGGCGCCACGCTCCAGCCTGCGCATCAGACTCTCCTTCCGAGATGAGATCGCCCGAACTCCCTGAATTCAACACCGACCCGAGACCTGCAGAGGGTCGCCGGAGTTCCGCGAATGCCCTTGAATCCTAGCGCGGACATTCTTTTCGTTGCCCTCACGACTGTCAACCGAAAAAGGCACGGAACGCCCGTAACGACCCGTTTTGAAATGGCTTGACGTACCTGATCCCCGTTGCTAGCTTCCCCATCGACGCGTTTCCTGCCCCCCTCCCCGACCCGCCGTTCTCCTTCTTGGGTCCGCGGGCCGCACGGGATACCCGGGGAAAACCATCTGGTCGCTCTCACCCATGGTCGCCAAACCGGTCATCGTCGGTCTTCTCGGAGGCATCGCATCGGGCAAATCAGCCGTGGCGGACCTTCTGTCCCGCCGGGGTGCCCTTCGGATCGATGCCGACCGCATCGCCCACGAGGTGCTCGCCTCCGAAGACATCGTACCGCAGGTCCGGGAGATCTTCGGGCCGGACGCGGTGTCGGCGGACGGCGTGCCGGACCGCGACCGGATCGGCGCGATCGCCTTCGAGGATCCCCGGAAGCTGCGGGCCCTCGAGCGGATCGTCCATCCGCGGGTGAGGGAGCGGATCGCGGCGGAGATCGCGGCGGCGGCGGATGCCCCGGCCGTGGTCCTCGACGTGCCGCTGCTCCTCTCGAGCCCCGTGGCGGAAACCGTCCACGTATTCGTGTTCGTCGACGCGCCTACGCAGGTCCGGATCGACCGGGCCCGGGCGCATCGAGGCTGGAGCCCTGACGAGCTTCACCGGCGGGAGGCGCGACAGGCGTCCCTGGCGGAGAAGGAGCGTCGGGCGCAGTTCTCGATCCGGAACGACGGCACCGCAGAGGACCTCGAGCGCCGGGCCGAACGGCTCTGGCGTGAGATCCTCGATACCGACCTGTCCACGCAGCCTGAAACCGCAGGAGAGTAGAGATGGCTTCCGACGCCAAGGACCCGGCCGTGAACGACGCCCCCGGAGAGGAATTCTTCGACGAGGACCAGGAGGTCGTCGCGGAGGAGCAGGAAGAAGAGCAGGAAACTCAGAAGGGTGCGGCCGAGGACCGTAAGCGGCCACCACGGGACGATCAGCAACACCCCGCTGATGAGCAGCGACC
>JBDLIY010000040.1:0-14915 GCA_039714635.1 Planctomycetota bacterium | reverse complement strand
AGACCGACGAGCAACTTCGGCATATCCGCCTCGTAGGCTGCCGCCGTCGGGTATCTCTTCCTGGTTATGGCATCGAGGTCTGCTTCGCTGTACGTGCCGCGCGCCCGAAATCCGGTGTACCAGATATCAAAAGGCTCCAGCGGCCGACCCAGTCGAGCTTCGATGAGCCGGCCGGTGCGTTCCAGCATTTTTGATGACAGGACAGCCTCGAACATCGCGACGACGCGTTCCTCCGGGATCTCGCGATTTTCAATGAAACTGCGATCGATGTGTGTCGGCGCGGTCGGCGAATAAGGATCGACCTGGCGCGCAGCCCGGTACGTTCCGAGCAAAACCTCGTAACGCGTATTCGGCTCGGGCGCATTTGACACAGCAAGGTTCGCCGGTGCCGGCTCGTCGACATCAGACACAGTCGCTGCACTCACCTCGTTCGTGTACGGGTTCCAGTCGACATGCGGATTGTTGATGGCGATCTCCGGGATGGTCTGGTCAACGATCCTCTCCATCACCTTTTGCACTGTGCGCTGGCGTTCGAGCCCCGCTTCATCACCGCTGCTGTAATTGGCCTTGATTTCATCGCGCAAATTCCAGTGCGACAGCAGCTTCATGCCCGCTGGAAACAGTCGCTCACCGCTCTCTGTTACGACGTGGTGCATGTAGATGTTGTCGATGATCGGGCTGGGCAGGCCGTGCTCGCGAGCCACCCGCGCGCCCTCGGTGACGTGGCTGACGATGATCCGTGCGCTGGTCCACGCGTCCAGGCGATCGTGCCGATTCAGGGCGTCGCGCTGGTTCTCGAGGCCGGCCCGGATCTCCTCGATGCCAATCCCGATTCCGGCACCGAGCGCGTGGGCCGCGGCGGCCGCGGCGAGGGAGTTCATCACGTTGATCCGCCCCAGGAGCGGGGAACGGATGAGCGCGCTCGAACCGTCGGGCAGCGTCAGCGTGAAGGAGATACCCCTCGGGCCCGACTCGATGTCGAAAGCCCTCACCGTTGCCGCCTCGTTCGTCCCGTAGCGGAGGACGCGCGCCCGCGTCCGCGCCGCGAAGTGGTTGCTCGCCGGGTCCTCGCCGTTCAGGACGGCCGTCGCGTCGGGAGCGAGGTCCTGGAAGAGCAGCGCCTTCGCCGCCCGGTAGTCCGCGAAGTCCCGGTGGTAGTCGAGGTGCTCCGGCGCGAGGTTCGTGAAGATTCCCACGGCCGGCTCGATCCCGCGCGCCCGCTGTTGCACGAGGGCGTGCGAGGACATCTCCATGACCGCGTGGCGGATGCCCAGGTCGAGCGCCTCGCGCAGGTAGCCCATCAGGCTCACCGGGTCCGGTGTCGTCGTCGGCGCGGGCACCCGGCGGTCGCCCACGTCGTAGGTGATCGTCCCGAAGAGGGCCGTCCGGTTCCCCGCGGCCTCGAGGATCGAGCGGAGCAGGAGCGCCGTGCTCGTCTTCCCGTTCGTCCCGGTGATCCCGGCGATCGTCATCTCGCGGGCCGGGTGGCGGTAGAAGGCGGCGGCGAGGTCGGCGATGGCGGCCCGGGCGTCGGGAACGGTCAGCGCGGTGACGCCTTCGGGGACGTCGACGCGGCGCTCGGCCACGATGGCGATCGCGCCCTTCTCCACGGCCTCCGGCACGTACCGGACGCCGTCGACGGCCGTGCCGGGGATCGCCACGAAGACGGCGCCGGGACGGACCTTCCTGGAGTCGGCCGTCACGACGGTCACGGGCGTGGTCTCGGGGAGCCCCGGGGACTGTCCCGGGAACGCGGCGGCGATGAGCTTCTCGAGCTTCATCAGGTGCGCCTCCTGGGGATGCTTCGGCTCGTAGCGCGAGAGGAGGGTGGCGGAGGCCGCGACGGTCATCGGCTCCCTCCTTCGCGCAGCCGCTTCTGGAGGAGGTCGATGTCGCGGGCGCTGCGCCGCGTCGTCGGCGTCGAGGCGCGCGGCGCGCCCCGGGTCGTCACGCGGGACGGGCGCTCGTCGATCCGGCGCGGGACGGGCGGCGTCGTGACCGTCGGGGCGATCTCCGCGTAGCGCAGGCAGCGGGCCAGGACCTCTCCGACCACCGGACCGGCGGTCGATCCGCCGTAGGGCGTCACGCCCAGGTCCCGGCGGGGCCGCGACATCAGGGCGAAGACCAGGAACCGGGGTTTCTCCGCCGGCGCGAAGCCGGCGAAGGAGGACGTGTAGCCGAGGACGTTTCCCTTCCGGTCCTTCACCACGGCGGTGCCCGTCTTGCCGCCGACGCGGTAGCCCGGCACCCGGGCGTTCCGGCCGGTCCCCTCGTCCACCACCCGGACGAGGATCGGAACCATCACGTCGCGGGAGGTCCGCTCGCTCACGACCTGCCGGAGCGGCTGCGCGGGCACTTCGCGCCCGCCCACCGAGAGGGCGATCCGGGGCCGGTTCAGGACGCCGCCGTTCGCCAGGGCCGCGAAGGCGGTGGCGAACTGGAGAGGGGTCACGAGGATGTCGTGCCCCATGGCGATGGAGGGGATCCCCCAGATCCGGTCGTGCCGGTCGCGCTTCTCCTTCGTAGCGTAGTCCTTCCGGGTCGCCCGGCGGATGACGCCGCGGCCCTCGCAGGGGAGGCCGCAGCCCGTCGGCGCCCCGAAGCCGAGGGCGCGGACGTGGCGGAAGAAGGCCTCGTTCTCGAAGTGCTCCACGACCCGCGCCATCCCGATGTTGCTCGAGTAAACGATCACCTCCGCGAACGTCCGGCGCCCCAGCGGCTTGTGGTCGTGGAGGAGCCGTCCGCGGATGCGGGCCGCGCCGGAGGTCGTGCAGTCGATGACGCTCGACTCGTGGACGAGGCCGGCGTCGAAGGCCCCGGCGGCGATCAGGGGCTTCATCGTGGAGCCGACCTCGTAGGGGTCGGAGATCACGCCGAACCGGATGGCGTCCTTCGTGAGCCCCCGGCGCTCGTCCGGGTCGAAGCCCGGACGGCTCGCGGCGGCGAGGATGTCGCCGGTCCGCGGGTCGAGCACGACGACGACGGCGGCCTTCGGCTGCCACTTCGCGCACGCGCGGTCCAGCGCCTCCTCGGCGAAGGTCTGGATGGCGAGGTCCATCGAGAGGACGACGTCCTCGCCGTCCCGCCCCTCCCGGACCATTCCATCGTGCGGGGCGATGCGCCGGCCGGCCCAGGCGTCCCGCATGACGACCCGCTCACCGAACTTCGGCGCGAGCGTCCCGTCGAACGACTGCTCGGCCCCGGCGATCCCCGCCCCTTCGGAGTTCGTCATCCCGACGAGGTGGGCGCCGACGGCGCCGGCGGGGTGGGTCCGGCAGAGTTCCTCGCGGATGATGATCGCCGGGTGGTCGATCGCCCTCACCGCCCGGATCGCGACGTCGTCGAGGACCCGGCGGCGGAGCCAGCGGAACCGACAGGGCTTTCCGAGTTCGGCGAGGACCTTCTCCCGCGCGAGACCGAGAGGGCCGGCGAGGGCGCTCGCCAACCCGTCCCGGTCCGAAGGCGCGATTCCACCGGGGTCCACCGCGACCGAGGGGACCAGCCGCGTCAGGGCGAGCTCCCGGCCGTGGCGGTCGAGGATCCGGCCCCGGTAGGCCTTCACCTCTTCCCGCCGCGTGAGCTGGGAGATGGCGCGGACGCGGAGCTCGTCGTGGCGCAGCACCATGAGCTGGAAGAACCGCCCCGCCATCAGGGCAAGAAGAAGGAGCAGCGCCCCGACCAGGAACCCCCCGCGTACTTTGAGGGCGGTCGCGCCCTGCCCCATCTTCCTCTCCCTTCGCTTCCGGACCCCGAAGAGCCCCTGATCAGCCCATGGCTATCTGCCCTGCACCAGGACGACGGTGTCCAGTTCGACCCGACGATCGGGATCGATCCGGACGACCGGGAATTCGGTCGGGTAGTCGGTCGCGAGCCCCAGCTCCTTCGCGCGGAGGGCGAGGACGGCCGGCGACGCCAGCCTCCCGACCTCTTCCCGCGCCCGGGCTTCGCTCGTGATCAGTTCCTCCCTCTCCGACTCCAGCGACGAGATCTCGTAGCCGGCGCGGAGGAGGGAGGAGTGATCGTTCACCGCCTGGGCGGCCAGTGCGAAGGCCGCCAGCGCGGAGAAGAATGCGAGTGCTCGGGGTGTGAACATTGTGCAGCACCTTCCTCGGCACCCGGGCGACAGAGGCCGCGACCACGCAGGGGTCGCATCTCCGGAGGGCCGCTTCGGCCCCCGGACTGCAACTCGCCCTGACCCCGGCCGCGCGCGTCTCGTCATGCCCCGTCTCCGTTCAACGCATTCCCAATCTGTACTGCGCGGATCCTCGCGCTGCGCGCCCTCGGATTCCTCCGGATCTCGTCCGCCGTCGGCAGGAGCGGCTTGCGCGTGAGCGGATGCACCCGCCCCGCCCGCTGCTCCTCCTTCAGGAGCCGCTTCACGAGCCGGTCCTCGCCGGAGTGAAACGAGATCACGACGAGCCGTCCGCCCTCCCGGAGTCGCCGGACCGCGGCCGGGATACCCCGCTCGACGTGGTCGAGCTCCCGGTTCACGGCGATGCGGAGCGCCTGGAAGGTGCGCGTCGCCGGATGCGTCCGGCCGCCCCCTCCCGTCGCGGCGCGGACCACCTCGGCGAGGCGGACCGTGTCGCGGAAAGGCCGCTCCGAAACGATCGCCCGCGCGATCCTGCGCGCGCGGCGCTCGTCCCCGAGATCGTGGATCAGCTGCGCCAGCTCTTCCTCGGAACGCCCGTTCACGAGGTCTTCCGCCGTCTCGCCCCCGGTCGTGTCGAACCGCATGTCCAGCGGCCCCGGGGTGAGGAACGAGAAGCCCCGCTCCGGACGGTCGAAGTGGTGTGAGTTCGCGCCGAGATCGAAAAGGGCCCCGCAGATCGCGGGCTCCCCCAGTTCTTCGAGCACGTCCTCGATCTCCGCGAACGACCGGTGCGCCAGGCGGACCCGGTCGCCGAACCCGGCGAGGCGCTCCCGCGCCGTCGCGAGCAGGTCCGGGTCGCGGTCCAGCCCCACCAGCCGCGCTCGCGGCCCGGCGGACTCGAGCAGGGCCCGGGCGTGTCCCCCGGCCCCCACCGTCGCGTCGAGAAAGACCTCCACCTCATCCGAGGAGAGGATCCGGACCACCTCCCTTTCCATCACGGGAAGGTGGACCGGAGCCTCGCCGAAACTCACTCCGAGCCCCCCAGCGCGTCCAGCGCGGCGAAGATGTCGTAGGTCGCCTGCGGGTCGAGTTCCTCCTTCGTCTCGGGGGCCTTCCGGAGTTCCGCGTACTGCCCGGTCCCGACGATCTCCAGCTCGTCCTTCGCGGAGAAGCCGACCTTCGCGCGAAGCGGTTCGGGGACCTGGATCCGGCCATTCTTGTCGCGGACCTTCGCGTAGGTGTTTCCGAAGAAGAGCCGGCGCACATCGACCTCGGCCACGACGGACTTCTTCAGGAGGCGCTGGGAGATCTCCTCGAACCACTCGGAGGTGAAGAGGATGAGATCGCCCGCCATGATCGCGAAGTAGAGATTGTCGCGGTCACCGCGGTAGGCGGGAGCGAAGAGGTCGGACGGGAGCGGCAGGCGCCACTTTTCGTCCAGAGTCCTCCGATGCGTCCCGACAAACATGCCCGCTACCCCACGTGCGACCCGTTGCAACCATTACTTCCCATCGCCACCCATGCGCACCCACTCTATCCCCGAGAGGAATAGCCGTCAAGGCCGGAATCGTCACAACGTGGGAATTCTCAGGAAGTTAGGCTGATGTTAGGCTTCTGCGGGGTCTTTTCCGTCGTCCCCGTCCGCTTCCGCGTCGTCGCCGAGCCCGAAGAGGCGCCCCAGCTCGGCGGTGATCTCGTCCGCCTCGCTGTCGTCGAGATCGGGAGCGGGCAGCGGAACTTCCATGTCGCCGCTCTTCGCCGGGATGACGAGGTCCATCACCCGCCCCTCGTCGGTGCCCCGCTCCCCCACCAGTTTCAGCCGCCGCTTCCGGAGCAGCAGGAGCGCCAGGACGAGGGCGACCTTGTGCCTCTCCGGGTCCGCCTCCTTCACGAGGCGCAGGAGGAACTCCTTCGCGAGGCCGAGGTCGAGGGGCGGCTTCTTGTCCTTCTTCAGGGGGATCGCCGTCACCCAGCGGGAGTAGGCTTCCTCCTCGACCGCATCGAAGCACGCGGGGTGGAGGTCCCGGCGGAAGAACTGTGCGGCCTCGTCGAGCCAGATCGCGGAGACGAAGGTCTCCCCCGGTACAAAGACCTTCTCGCAGGCGGCGCAGGCGGTGCCCTTGCGGGCGATCTTCCAGTCGCTCACTTGCTCCCCGCCTCCTGGTCCGCCTTCTTCAGGGCGTCGGCCGTGCGGATCATCTTCGCCGCGTCCGCGCAGGCTCGGCCGATCTTCCACTCGTCCGAGGCGTTCGCCTTCGCCACCCGCTCATCGAGAGCCGGGAGAGCGGCGACGGCCACCTGGCGCGCCAGCGCCCCGGCCGCCGTGATCACCACGGACTCGTCCTCGTCGTCGAGCGCCTTCACCAGCGCCCGCGCCGCCTGCGGGTCGGCGACGTACCCCAGCGCCTTGGCCGCCGTCATGCGATCGGTCCACCGGTCCGACGTGCGGAGCACCTCCATGAGGACCTGCGTCCCCCGGCGGTCCTTCAGGCGGCCCAGGCACTCGAGGGCATTCCAGCGGATTCCGTCGACCTCGCTCTTCGTCAACCGGATCAGGGACGGAACGGCGGCCGCCTCGTTGATCAGCAGGAGCTCGAAGAGCTCGTTCTGCACGCCGGTGGACAGGCGCTCGACCTTCTTCGAGGCCGGGTTGTAGAAGTCCGGTTTCGCAAGGACGTTCTCCAGCAGCGGGACGGTGTCCTTCCCGAGGAAGATCAGCTCCGTCCGCGCCATCGTCGCGAAGCGCGGCTGGTTCGCGAGTCGGGCGAGGATCATGGCGCGCAGCATGTTCTCGCAGAGGGTCAGCTTCGCCTTCTGCCCCATCGCGAGCCACTCCTCGCGCAGCGGGGGCCAGGTCGGGGACTCCGTCTTGAAGGCGTCCCAGTAGACCTCCATCTTCGCGCGCTGGGTCGGCGTGAATTCCTCTCCGGTGCCCGCATGCTGCGCGGCCCGCTCCTCCTCGTCCGTCGCGGTCGCCTTCGCCGGCTCTTCCTTCGGCGGCGGGGCCTTCGAAGACTTCCCGGAATCGCCCTTCCCGGCGGAGGCACAGCCGACCGCCACAGCGACCAGGAGCAGCGCCACGGTTCGTCTCATCGCGTCCTTCCTTTCGGGCTCGATCCCGGGGCGATACTGGTCGTCCCGGGAAGCCCTGTCCAGTTCCGGCCGGGCCCGAAAACGGCCCCTGGCGGCGGGAACTTCCCGAGTGTCGGTCCCGGACGGTAGGATCCTCGCGAACCCTGCTCGAGAGCCGCCCCGGGAGAGCTTCATGGATTTCTGTCACCTTCATGTCCACTCCGACTACAGCCTCCTCGACGGAGCGGCGAAGGTGGACCGGCTCGCGGCGCGGGCCGCGGACCTCGGCATGAGCGCCCTCGCCCTGACGGACCACGGCAACATGTTCGGCGCCGTCGACTTCTACCGCGCCGCCACGAAGCACGGCATCAAGCCGATCGTCGGCGTCGAGGCCTACATCGCCCCCGGCCGCCGGCAGGACCGCGTACGCGACCCCGTCGCCGCGTACCACCTCACGCTCCTCGCCAAGGACCGCACCGGGTACCAGAACCTCCTCGAACTCGTCACCCGGGCCAACATGGACGGCTTCTACTACTACCCGCGCATCGACAAGGATCTCCTCGAGAAGCACCACGACGGCCTGATCGCGATGTCCGGCTGCCTGAAGGGCGAGGTGAACTTCCAGCTCCGCGCCGACAACCGCCGGAAGGCGATGGAGACGGCCGACTGGTACCGGTCGCTGTTCGGCGAGGACTACTTTCTGGAGGTGATGCAGAACGGGATCGACATCCAGGAGCAGTGCAACGAGGGCCTTCGGGACATCGCCCGCGAACTCCGCATCCCCCTCGTCGCGACGAACGACGTCCACTACCTGGAGCAGGGCGACGCCCTCGCCCAGGAGTGCCTCCTCTGCCTCCACACCGGGAAGACCCTCGCCGACAAGGACCGCATGCGGATGTCGACGCAGGCCTTCTACTTCCGGGATCCGGAGGAGATGTGCTCGCTCTTCTCCGACATGCCCGAGGCGATCGACAACACGAACCTCATCGCGTCGCGCTGCAACCTCGAGATCACGTTCGGGGAGCACCACCTCCCCCACTTCGATCCGCCGGATGGCCGCGACGCCGACACCTTCTTCCGCGACCTCTGCGACGAGGGCCTCCGCGAGCGCTACCCGGAGATCACTCCCGAGGTCACGGACCGTCTCGGCAAGGAGCGAGAGATCATCGAGTCGATGGGGTTCGTCTCCTACTTCCTCATCTGCTGGGACTTCATCCGCTTCGCGCGCGAGAGCGACATCCCGGTCGGCCCCGGCCGCGGCAGCGCCGCCGGATCGATCATCGCCTACGCCCTCGGCATCACCGACGTCGACCCGCTGAAGTACGACCTCCTCTTCGAGCGATTCCTCAACTCCGAGCGCGTGTCGATGCCCGACATCGACATCGACTTCTGCCGCGACGGCCGCGAGGAGGTCATCCGCTACGTCCACGACAAGTACGGCGGCGACGAGCACGTCTGCCAGATCGTGACCTTCGGGACGATGGCCGCGCGCGCCGTCCTCCGCGACGTGGGGCGCGTCCTCGACATCCCGCTGCCCCAGGTCGACATGATCGCGAAGAAGATCCCCGCGGTCCCGGGGACGAAGCTCGGCGATTCCATCGAGCGCGACCCGGAGCTGAAGGAACTCCGCGAGAAGGACCCGGACGTCCGCCGCCTCTTCGACATCTCGCTGAGGCTCGAGGGTCTGAACCGCCACTGCTCCACCCACGCCGCCGGCGTCGTCATCGGCGACCAGCCGCTGAAGAACTACGTGGCGCTCAACCGCCAGGGCGACGACATCACGACGCAGTACACGATGGAGGACCTCGAGCGCATCGGGCTCCTGAAGATGGACTTCCTGGGGCTGAAGACCCTGACCGTCATCGACAAGGCCCTCGCCCTCGTCGAGCAGACGACGGGAAAGAAGCTCGACCCGCGGAAGGACATCCCCGACGACGACCCGGCGATGTTTGCGATGCTCCAGCGCGGCGAGGCCCTCGGCATCTTCCAGCTCGAGTCCGAGGGGATGCGCGAGCTTCTGAAGAAGATGAAGCCCGACTGCTTCGAGGACCTCATCGCGATCCTCGCGCTCTACCGCCCCGGCCCGCTCGGCTCCGGCATGGTGGACAGCTTCGTCCGCCGGAAGCACGGCGAGGAGGAGGTCACCTATCCCCACGAGGTGCTCGAGCCGATCCTCTCGGACACCTACGGGACGCTCGTCTACCAGGAGCAGATCATGCTCATCGCCAACCGGATGAGCGGCTTCTCCATGAACGAAGCCGACAGCCTCCGGAAGGCCATGGGGAAGAAGAAGGAAGAGTTGATGGCGAAGTTCCGGCCCCGCTTCGTCGACGGGGCCGCGGAGCGCGGCGTCCCGACGGAGGTGTCGGAGACCATCTGGGAGCAGATGACGCACTTCGCCAAGTACTGCTTCAACAAGTCCCACACCACGGCCTACGCCGTCGTCACCAACGAGACCGCCTGGCTCAAGGCCCACTACCCCGTCGAGTTCATGGCCGCCCTCATGACCTGCGACATGGGCAACACCGACAAGGTCGTCCGCTACCTCGGCGAGTGCCGCCGCATGGGCATCGAGGTGCTCTCGCCGGACATCAACGTCAGCAGCGCGGAGTTCACGGCCGAGCTTGTCGAGGGGGATGGAAAGATCCGCTTCGGCCTCGGCGCGGTGAAGGGCGTGGGCCTCGGCGCGATCCAGTCCATGGTCACCGCCCGCGAGGAGCAGGACGGGGCCTTCCGCAGCCTCTTCGAGTTCGCGGAGAACGTCGACCACCACGTCGTCAACCGCGCCGCCGTGGAGGCCCTGATCAAGGCCGGCTGCTTCGACACGATCAGCCCCCGCCGCGCCGCGATGACCGAGGCGCTCGGCGCGGCCCTCAAGGCCGGCCAGACCGCCCAGCGCGACCGCGACGCCGGCCAGATGGGTCTGTTCGGAGGAGCCGGGGGCGCCACGGAGCCGGAGCCGCCCACCGCGGAGGAGGGCCTCCCGGACGTCCCCGACTGGCCGGAGCCCCAGGTCCTCGCCTTCGAGAAGGAGACGCTCGGCTTCTACATCACGAGCCATCCTCTCTCGCCCTACGAGGAGATCGTCCGCGCCTTCTCGACCGCCTCGACGGCCTCCCTCGCGGACGGCAAGGAG
The DNA here is from genome assembly GCA_039714635.1 of Planctomycetota bacterium. GTDB lineage: Bacteria > Planctomycetota > JAJSAM01 > JAJSAM01 > JAJSAM01 > JBDLIY01. The sequence continues at coordinate 4,614 of JBDLIY010000040.1, read as the reverse complement.
GGCCAGAAGGTCGTGATCGGCGGCATGTTCACGGAGGTCCGCGAGACCTATCCGCGCCAGGGCCGCAACAAGGACAAGAAGATGGCGCTGATCACCCTCGAGGACTTCGAGGGTTCGGTGAACGGCGTGATCTTCTGCGAGCCCTACGCCAAGTGCGCCGACGTCGTGGAGCCGGAGGGCCTCGCCTTCATCGAGGGCACGCTCGACCTCAACCGCGAGGATCCTTCGGTCAAGATCGACCGCGTGATCCCCATCGAACGCGCCTACCAGGAGCTCGCCGGCAGCGTGACGCTCGCGGTCCCCGACCGCGCGGCCACGGCGACGATCCAGGCGCTGAAGGAACTGCTCGAGGGCTTCCCCGGCCGGTGTCCGATCTACCTCGACCTGTCCCCGACTCCGACCCTGAAGACGCTGTGGAAACTGCCGGCGACGTACAGCGTGCTGGCAACCCCGCGGTTCGTGGAGGCGGTGGAGGGGCTGCTCGGGAAGGGCGCGGTGGTGTTCTCGACGACGCAGGCGCCGGTGCGGGCCGGGAGCGGAATGGGCCAGGCCTCGCGGAACTGAATCCGCGCCGCTCGACGGGGCCTGTCAGGATTGACCATGGGATGGTGTCAGAACGACACCATCGGGTGCGCGATCCTGACACCCGCTCGGCCAAGTTGGCCTGGCGCATGAAACAACGCTGACAGGCGCCGCTTTTTCACCTCCCGATGCAAGAGCCGCACTGGGTGAGTCACGCCCGCCCGCTCGGTCAAGCCCCGGCACATTTGGACTTGCTCATAGGTCCATAAAGTCCTATATTTGGTCATCTTCATAGCACCAAACAGGCAACTCCATGACCCCCGACGACACAACGCTCGAGAGACTGATCGCCGAGCAACAGGAACGCCCGCTTCCCAGGGCCCAACCGAGGGAGATTCGCCTGCCCTCCGTCCCCGGCAAGGCCGACGCCCTCGTGGGAATGCGTCGCACCGGGAAGACCTACCGCCTCTTCGCGAAGATCCACGAACTCGCCGAGCGGGGAATCCCCAGATCGAGAATCCTCTACCTGAACCTGGAGGACGACCGTCTTGGCGATGCGGACCTCGGAACACTCGATCGCGCCCTCGAGGTGTTCTACCGGCGTGACCCGGCGGCCCGGTCGGAGGGAGCCTGGATCTTCCTCGACGAGGTACAGGCGGTCCCCGGCTGGGAGCGCTTCGCCCGCCGGGTCCTCGACACGGAGGCGGCCCGTCTCTACGTCACGGGCTCCTCCGCACGTCTCCTTTCCACGGAAGTCGCCACCGCGTTTCGCGGACGGAGCATCACGGTTGAGGTACTCCCCTACAGCATGCGTGAAGCCGCCACGGCGGACGGCGTCTCCGATGGACTCGCCCCGTGGCCGCCCGGTGCCGATCGCCGGTCCCGTCTCGACGCCGCAGTCATCGATTACCTGGAACGAGGCGGCTTCCCCGCCGTGCGCTCCCTGAACCCCTACGATCGCATCCAGATGCTCCAGGAGTATGTCGACCTGGTTGTGCTGCGGGACGTGGCGGAGCGCCATGCGGCCACGAACCTGCCGGCGCTTCGCGAACTCGTGGCCGCACTCTTCGCCGCCAACGCCAACGGCCTCAGCGTCAGCCGCCTTCACGGTGCCCTGACCTCCCAGGGCTACCGTGTCGGCAAGGCAACGCTGCTGACATATCTGGCCCATCTCGTCGACGCATTCCTGTTCTTCCTCGTGCCGTTGCGCACCCGCTCCGCACGGCAACGAGCCGTCAACCCACGAAAGGTGTACGCCGTCGACCCGGGACTCGCGGCCGCCATGTACCGCGCCGGGGCGACGAACCGGGGTGCGCAACTGGAGAACGCGGTCTACCTCGAGTTGCGCCGACGGTACGGCCGCCTGGCGGAATCCGCGATCACCTGGGTCAAGACGCCGTCGGGCCGGGAGATCGATTTTGCGATCGACGACCCCGTTCGGGGAGGGCCTCCCGAACTCGTACAGGTGTGCGCGAGCTTCGGCGCTCACGCGACACGGCAGCGTGAGCTCAACGCACTCGTCGAAGCAATGACCGAGCTCGAGGTCGCCGGGGCCACGATCGTCACCATGGCCGAGGACGAGCAGATCGAGACGGATGCCGGTCCGGTCCGGGTCATGCCGGCGCGCGAGTGGTTCTTCCGGCGGAGCCCGGAGCCCGAAGCCGAGTGACGGCGTCAGGGCTCCGGGACCAGGATCACTACGGCATCGTGTCATGGATTCAGAAACAGAGACAACCAGGCGAGTTGAGCCGGATCTCCCCCCGCCGGCGAAGCCCGGCCGCCCGTCCAGCCAACCGCGCCATTTCGTCTGCATGGGGGCGTGGTGCCGGAGCCTGGTGGTTCTGTGAATCAAGTGGTTGGGAGCCTGGTTTTCAGAGACAACCAGGCGAGTTGGCGGGAGTTCTCCTCGCCGGCGGAACCCGGACGCCGGCCCAAGCTCCGCCGGGCGTCGTTTGCGGGGAGACGTCCGCGTCGATCACAACCCCCGGGCTGAATCAGCACGGCCCGCTCTCACTTGCAGGAGAGCGGGCCGTGCGAAAGACGTACGGTCTCTCTGGGCCGGGTCTACTTGGTCGGCTTCTGCGGGATCTCCTTGCGCTCGCCGACCAGCTCCCACTTGCTGCCCTTGAAGGTGATGTCGTCCTTCGTGCGCTCGAACTCGTCGCCCGGGCGGGCGTAGGTCAGGACGAGGACCTTCTTCTCGTAGAAGAGCTTGCCGTCGACCTTGTCGATCGGGTCCACGAGGCCCGTGATGCGGACGGTCAGCTTGTCCCACTCGGGGTCGGTCTTGCCGTAGAAGACGACCGCGTCCAGGGACTCCTTCGAGGCGAGCTTGCCCTTGAAGATCTCCGTGGCGCTCTTGTACTTCTTCTTCTTCTTCTTCTGGAGCGCCTTCATGGCGATCGGGTCGATCGTGCCGCGGTAGGTCTTGTCCTGCTCGGTCTTCCCGACCAGCTTGACCTTCAGGGGCACGTCGGCGTCCGTGTTGTTGGTGAGCTTGACCGTCTGGTAGTAGACGACGTAGGGGTCGCCGAGAGCGTCGGTGAGCGCGATCCAGTCCGGGGTCGCGTACTCGATGTCGAGCTTCCAGCGCTTGTACTCGGCCTCGTCCCCGGCGCTGGCGGTGGCCATGAGCAGAACGGGGATCAACAGCACGAGAGCGTACTTCTTCATCATCTCCCTCCAATGGATGAGATGGAGGCGCCCAACTGCTTCTGGCGCAGTCTTTTCCAATGCCCTGAGATCGATCAGATCATACCCACGAAGCCCATGAATGCAAGGGCCATCAGAGCCGTGGCGATGAACGTGATCGGCAATCCTTCGAGACTCTTCGGGACCTTCAACAGCTCCAGCCGCTCCCGGATTCCGGACATCAGGACCAGGACGAGCAGGAAACCGACGCCGGCCGCGACGCCGTTCACGAGGGCCGCGACGAGGGGGAGGCCGCCCGGCTGGGCCGAGTCCGTGGTGTTGAGCAGCGTCACGCCGAGGACGGCGCAGTTCGTCGTGATGAGGGGCAGGAAGATCCCGAGCGCCTTGAAGAGCGCGGGGGAGAGCTTCTTGATCGCCATCTCGACGAGTTGGACGAGGGACGCGATGACGAGGATGTAGCTGAGGGTCTTCAGCACGTCCGTCAGGTCCGTCGACACGTCGATGAGGCCTACGATGTAGAAGAGGTTCGACTCGCCCGGCGACAGGATGAACCGGAACAGGAGCCAGGTGACGAGCGAGGCCAGGGTCATCACGAAGATGACGGCGAGGCCCATGCCCACGGCCTGGTCGGTCTTCTTCGAGACGCCGAAGAAGGGGCACAGGCCGAGGAACTTCGCCAGGACGATGTTGTTCACGAAGATCGCGCCGAGCGCGATGGTGAGGAGCTCGCCGACGCCCATCAGGCCGCTCCCTTCCTCTGCTTCTGCCAGTTGATCCAGCCGAGGATCAGGCCCACGACGAGGAAGGCGCCCGGCGCGAGGACGAACACGCCGGCGGGCGCGAGCCCCTTCGCCACGTCGAGTCCCCAGATCTGCCCGGCTCCGAAGAGCTCACGGAAGAAGGAGACGATGACGAGGGCGAAGCCGAAGCCGACGCCGATGCCCAGGCCGTCGAGGACGGAGCGCAACACGCCGTTCTTGCTGGCGAAGGCCTCCGCGCGGCCGAGGATCACGCAGTTCACGACGATGAGCGAGATGAAGATGCCGAATTGCTGGTAGAGCGGGTAGCTCAACCCCTTCAGCGCGATCTCGGTCAACGTGACGAACGACGCGATGACGACGATGAAGATGGGGATCCGGATCTCCTTGGGGACGAAGTTCCGGATGAGGGAGACGACGAGGTTCGACCCGGTGACGACGAAGGTCACGCACAGCCCCATGACGAAGCCGTTCTTGACGCCGGTCGTCACGGCGAGGGCGGGGCAGAGACCCAGGGCCATCACGAAGAGGCCGTTCTCGCGCCAGAGTCCCTTCGTGAACTCCTGGGGAAGTTATGAGATTAGTAAAAGGGGAATCTTCATTTTGGATAAATAAAAATAGATTATGTAATGAAAGATTTAAGTGGCAAAACGACTATTACGCTGTTTCTGTTTGCGATTCG
>JBDLIY010000039.1:0-14939 GCA_039714635.1 Planctomycetota bacterium | reverse complement strand
CCCGGCCGGCCATCACGCCGAGAAGGACGAGGAGTTCGGCGACGATCGCGAGGATGGCGGCCCGCCCCGGACGCAGCCTCTCGATGCCCGCGAGGCGGCCGCCGAGGGCGATCAGGAGGGTCAGCGCGCCGTAGGCGACGAGCCAGAGAAGCACCTTGAGCCCGGGGTCGTCGGGCACGACGAACGCCATGCGCGAGAGGGCGAGATCGAGACGGTCGGGCGCGGCCCGGCCCCGCGTCGACACCGGAGCCGGTCGCGCGGGACGGGACGGACGGACCGGCGTGACGTCACCGTCCTCCCGCCAGAAGCCGCGGACGCGCGCCCGGTCGATTTCCAGCCAGGAGTCCTCGTCCAGGCCGCGGATGCGGAAGACGATCGTCTCGTCGTCCTCGGAGAGGATCTCCCCGGTCAGGGGGATCTCGTTGTCCTCGAGAATCACGACGTCGGCCCGGGCCGCCGCGAGCGGCAGCAGGAGCAGGATTCCCAGCGCCAGGAATCCGGAAACGAGGATGGACCGTGTCCGCAGCACGGTTCCCTATCGGCCGGAGTCAGGCGGAGGCTTGAAGCAGATCGCCGGCCAGGTGGCGGAGGACGGTCCGGTCCGCGAGCGGTTTCAGCCAGCGCACGGGGATCGCCCCGACGCCCCACCGCGCTCCCGCGAGGGCCCCGGCCACCGCCGTCGTCACCGCGGCCTCGCCGCCCCGGTTCGCCACGCGGACGACCGTCTCCTCGAAGTCCGACGACGTGAGGAAGTACCAGACGGCCGTCTCCAGCGCGGCCACGGCGAGGGACCCGGGCGCGATCTCGGTCTCCGTCCTCGCCGGGACGTCCGGCAGGACGTTGGGGATCTCCCGCGAATGCTCCTCCAGCCAGTCCCAGGCGAGGTCGAAGGCCTCCGCCCGCCCCTTCCCCGAAAGCAGGAACGAGAGCAGGACGGCGAGCGCCGCGGAGGCCGCGCCGGCGGTCGGGTCGAAGTGCGTGACGCGGGCCTCCCGCGCCGCCGCCGCCTGGAGCTTGTCCCGCGCGCGGAACGCGAGAGCGAGCGGGACGGCCCGCGCCAGTGTCCCGTGGTCGGCCGAATCCTCTCCGGTCAGCTCCCGGACCCGGGCGGCGATCTCAGCGGGGTCCGCCCCGTCGGCGAGCATCGCCAGCGCGGTGCGCAGCGCCCCGGAGACGTCCTTGGGCGCGGTGCGGTAGTACGAGGCGAAGCGCGCCCCCACGTCCGCGCCGTCGAGCCCCCGCTTCTCGACGAGGCTCTCGGCCACCCGGCGGGCGAGGGCGACGGGGGTCGTGGTCTGGCCGGGACGCAGGAGCAGCCAGCCGCCCCCGATCATCTCCCGGACCGTCCCGTGCCGGATCTGGATCTGCTCCGGCCCCATGCGGTCGAGGGGCGCGCCGAGGGCGTTCCCCACGGCGAGTCCCAGCAGGCTTCCGGCGGTGCGATCGGCCACTTTCATGATGAACCAGTCTACATGGGGTCAGAACCTGTTGCAGCCCGTACCCGGTCCCGGAACTTCACGCGGAGGGAGCAGCGGCCGACCAGCAGCAGGCTGCCGGGCGCGGCCCCGTCAAGCTGGAGACCCGTTACACCGACAGCCTGCTGCGGCGTTCGAGCCAGACGTGCGCCGCGAGGAGGACGGCCCCCGTCAGCAGCAGCCATCTCGTGAAATCGCGCCCGCCCGGCGGAGGCGGGCTCGAGAGCGCGAGGCCCGCGAGATCCACGGGCGCCGATACGGCCCTCGTCGCCGACTCCTCCCGATCCCCGGAGACGACGGCGGCGGGGCGCGTTCCGATCACTTCCGCCACGAAGATCGGGAACGAGGGATCCCGGTACCACGTGGACGCCGGGTGGCCCGGGTCGAGGGCGAGGTCGACGCGCCCGCCCGGACGCCGGACGGCCAGGGGCCCGACCCGGTCGGAGAGCAGCACCCGGCCGCCGGGCTCGAGGATCGTCGCGGGGCCGAGGACCGCCCGGGCCGGCGGCGCCGCCGCGGGGTCGATGCCCTCGCCGGTCGCGACGGCTCCCTCCACCGCCCGTGGCCGCCCGGGAGGCGCGACGACGAGCACGTCCCCGGGGCGCGGCGGCGACCGGTACGCGACGGTCCCCTCGCCGACGCCCGTGACGACGCCCGCCGCGTGAAGGGCCGCGCGCAGCCTCGGCTCCGCCTCCCCGCGCCACGTGAGCTCCCGCCGGCGCGCCTCGAGCGCGGGGAGAACGATCGCGTCGTCGAACGCGAACCGGTCGCCGGGCGAAAGCACCAGCTTCTCTTCCGGCTCCGACGCCGCTCCCGTCGCGCGCCGGCTCTCGCCCGCGGGGATCGTGAGCGCGACGCGACCGGCGCCGGAGACGACCTCGACCGTCCGCTCCTCCGTTCCGTGGTTCGTCACGACGGCGACGAAGCGATCCCCCTCGCGCCACGCCGACGAGAAGCCGACGTTCTCGACCGGCTCCCCCACGAGGACGAGACGGATCCGCCCCGCCGGTTCGATCCCGGCCGGCCGGTGATCCGTGACGACGACGACGTCGCCGGCCCCCGTGAAAGCGAGGACGCCCGCGACGTCCCCGACGCGCTCGCGGCGATGGATCGAGATCGTGGCGTCCCCGGCCTCCGCCCGGATCCGGTCGAGCGCCCGCGCGGCGCTCTCCGCGAACGCGGCCATCGAGGGCGACTCGTCGAGCAGGACGTGCAGGGTCGGCGGCGGGGAAACCTCCCGGATCACCGGCCCCGCCATGCCGAGCGCGATCGCCGCCGCGGCGGCCATCCGCAGCCAGAGCAGGAGGTCGGCCCTCCGCCGGTTCTCCCGCGGCGGCTCCGGCTCGAGCCCGATCCGCCGCCAGAGGAGCAGCGAGGAGACGGGGTGGTCCCGCCGCGCCGCGGCCCGCCGGGCGAGCCACCAGAGGATCGGCAGGGAGGCGAGCGCTGCGAGCAGGATCGGCCGCGCGAGCGTCACCGCAGCACCCCCAGGGCCTTGATCGTCACTCGAGCACCCCCTCGGCGGTCAACGTCGTGAGGACGATGTCCTCCACCGGCCGCTCCGCGGGCGTGAGCAGGTAGCGGACGCCGCCCCGCGCCAGGTGGCGGCGCAGGTCCTCGGCCCACCGCTCGAACTCCGCCGCGTACCGGGCCGCCTCCGCCGGGCCGACGTACGCCTCCTCCGCGCCGTTCTCCGCGCCGTTCTCCACAGAGACCAGGCGGACGCGGCCGGACGCCGGCGGGCTCCGCTCCGCCTCGTCGAGCCAGTGGAAGACGAAGACGTCGCCGCGGTGGACGGCCAGCGCCCGGCGGCCGTCTCGCGCCGCGAGGAGGTCCGAGATCACGAGGAGGACGCGGCGGCCGGGACCGCGGTCCGGAGCGAGCCGGGCGAGGGAGGCGTCGAGATCCGTGCCGCCGGCGGCCGTGCCGTCGCAGGCGCCGAGGAGGTCGAGAAGTTCCGCGCGGCGCGCGTCGCCCGCGAGCGTGGAGGAGAGCCGCAGGTCGCCGTCCCGGGCCGTCGCCAGCCGCACGCGATCCCCGCGGGCGAGGGCCACCGTGAGGAGCGCGGCGGAGAGCCGGAGCGCCCCGCGGAGCTTGCCGGCCATCGAGGCCGAGAGGTCCAGGAGCAGGACGACGGACGCCTCCTCCTCGCGCGCGAACTCCTTGAGGAACAGGCTCCCCAGGCGGCCGTAGAGGTGCCAGTCCACGAAGCGCAGGTCGTCGCCGGGCGAGTAGGCGCGGTGGTCGGCGAACTCGTGCCGGCCGCCGCGCCGGTCCGCCCGCGGGGTGCCGGCTCCCTCGCTCCGCCGGGCGGCGAGGGCCAGGCGCTCGATCTTCGCGAGGAAGGCCTCGTCGAAGAGGGGCTCGTCGGACCGGACGGGGTTCACTCGTCGTCCCGGTACGGGGGCAGCCCGCTCCAGCCGAGGCGCTCCCGGAGGACGTCGTACCGCCCGCGCGCGCCGGTCTTCACCAGGGGGAACCGGTGGGTGGCGCGGCGGATCGCCACCTCCTCGCCGGCCCGGATCTCCACGGAGACCTGGCCGTCGGCCGACAGGCTCGCCACCGGGTCGGAATGGTCGGGCTCCGGCCGCAGGCGCACCTCCACGTCCGGCGGCAGGACGAGCGGGCGGTTCGAGAGGGAGTGCGGGTTCACCGGCGTCAGGATGATCGCCTCGAGCTCGGGATCGAGGATCGGCCCGCCCGCGGACAGCGAGTGGCCCGTGGAGCCGGTCGGCGTCGCGACCAGCACGCCGTCGCCGCGGTAGGTCGTCGCGTACTCGCCGTCGAGGTGGACCTCGATGGTGACGACGCGGCCGACGGTCAGCGGCCCGAGGAAGAACTCGTTCAGCGCGGTGAGCGCCTGGTCCCCCTCCGGCCGGGCGATCTTCGCGTTGAGCAGCAGGCGCCGCTCGACGACGGCCTCGCCGGCGAGGACGCGCGTGATGTCCTCGACGACATCGCGGGCGCGAATGTCGGTGAGGAATCCGAACTTCCCGAAGTTGACGCCGATCGTGGGGATCGGCCGGCGACCCATCCGCCGGGCCGAGGCGAGGATCGATCCGTCGCCGCCGAAGATCACGACGAGATCCGCCTCGAGGTCGGTCAGCTCGAGGCTGAAGTCCAGGTCGACGGCGACGAGTTCGGCCGTCCCCTCGATCGCCTTCCGGACCCGCTCGACGGCCTCGCGGACGCCGGGCTTCCGCTCATCGCCAAGTAGGATGACTCGTTTTCTCACGGAGCAGCCGCTCCACCCTGGTCACCATGCCATCGGACGTGAGATCGAACCGCTCGTGGGAGATCGCACGGGCGGAGTGATCCACGAGTTCCGCCGGGACGCCGAGCCGCTTCACGCGGACCGGCGGCGCGTCACACTCCTCGAGCCCTTCCAGCACCGCCGCCCCGAAACCGCCCGGCAGCGAGGCTTCCTCCGCGGTGAGAATGAACGGCATCGACGCCGCGTGCTCCGCGAGGAGAGCCGTGTCGATCGGGCGGGCGAAGCGCGCGTTCACGACGGTCACTTCGATCCCCTTCGACGCCAGCGCCACCGCGGCCTCCCGGGCGACCGCCACCATCGACCCGTAGGCCCAGATCGCGCCGTCCGGACCCTCGCGCACCACCTCCGCGCGTCCGAGCTGGACCCGGTCGCTTCTGTCCCGCGGGAACGCTTCGGGGACGCGGCCGCGGGGATAACGGATCGCGGCGATCTTCCCGGCGCGGGACGCGAACCGCAACATCGCGCCCAGCTCCGGTCCGTCCTTCGGCGCCATCAGCACGACGTCCGGCAGCGTCCGGAGAAAGCTGATGTCGTAGAGCCCGTGGTGGGACCAGCCGTCCTCGCCGACGATCCCGGCGCGGTCCATGCAGAAGACGACGGGCCGCCCGTTCAGCACCACGTCGTGGAAGACCTGGTCGTAGGCCCGCTGCAGGAACGTCGAGTAGATCGCGACGACGGGGAGCTTCCCCTCGCGGGCGAGGCCGGCCGCCATCGCGACGCCGTGCTGCTCGCAGATACCGACGTCGATGAACCGGCGCGGGAACCGCTCCTCGAAGGCGTCCGTCCCCGTGCCCCCGGGCATCGCCGCGGTGATCGCGATGACGTGCGGGTCGTCCTCGGCGAGATCGATGAGGGCGTCGGAGAAGGTCTTCGTCCACGACGGCCGCGACCCGCTGTCGTTCGCGGGGGCGCCGTTCGACGGGGCGGGCACCTTCTCCATCTTCGTTTCGGGCTTCGTTTCGGGCTTCGTTTCGGGCTCGGGCGCCGTCGGGGAGACGCCGTGGTACTTGATCGGGTCGGCCTCGGCCTCCTCGAACCCCTTGCCCTTCTCCGTGAGCACGTGGAGGATCGCCGGCCCGCGGTGGCGCCTGACGTCGCGCAGGACCCTCACCATCCGGTCCACGTCGTGGCCGTCGTAGGGGCCGAAGTACTTGATCCCCAGGTCCTCGAAGATGTGACCCGGGACGACGTAGTACTTCAGCGTATCCATCGCGTGATCGAGCGCGCGGCGGAAGGCCTCCCCCACCAGCGGCAGCGACGTGAACGCGGTCTGGAAGTCCCGCTTGACGTCCGAGTAGATCGGCATCGTGCGGATCTTCGTGAGGTACTTCGTCAGCCCGCCGACCGTCTTCGAGATCGACATGCGGTTGTCGTTCAGGACGACGAGGACGTCCTTCTGCATCTCACCGGCGTGGTTCAGCGCCTCGAACGCGTTGCCGGCGCCGATGGACGCGTCCCCGATCACGACGACGGCCTTCCGGTCCTCCCGGTTCAGGCCGGAGCCGGTCGCCACGCCGAGCGCCTGGGAGATGGACGTGCCCGCGTGGCCGCCCATGAAGTGGTCGTAGGGGCTCTCGGTGGGGTTCGTGAACCCGGACAGCCCGCCGGCGCTCCGCTGCGTGGAGAAGCGGTCCCGGCGGCCGGTCAGGATCTTGTGCGTGTAGGCCTGGTGGCCCACGTCGAAGACGAGGCGGTCCTCGAGGAAGTCGAAGACGTAGTGGAGGGCGACGGTCAGTTCGACGCTGCCGAGGTTCGTCGAGAGGTGCCCGCCGGAGGCGAACACGTTCGCGAGGAGGAACTCGCGGACCTCGGCGCAGAGATCCGCGAGGGACTCCTCCGGCAGCGCCCGCAGGTCGGCCGGGTCGTCGATGTTCCCGAGCAGGTCGGTCATGTCCGTACGTCCTCGGCTTCCGTAAGTCCCCGAGTTCAGTGCGTCCTCGCCACCACGCGTTCGGCCAGTCCGGCGAGGATCTCCTCTCCGGGCATCCCGGCCGTCATCTCCCGGGCCCGCGCGGCCAGTTCCCGCGCGCGCTCCCGCGACGCCTCGATCCCGACTGCGGCCGGCCACGTCATCTTCCGGACCTCCCGGTCTTTTCCTGCGGTTTTTCCGAACTGCTCGTCCCCGCCGGTCTCGTCCAGCACGTCGTCCACGATCTGGAACGCGATGCCGATCATCTCCGCGTACTCCGAGAGGCGATCGAGATCCTCCGCCGACGCTCCGGCCGCCCGGGCGCCGAGCCGCGCGCATCCCCGGAGGAGCGCGGCCGTCTTCCCGCGGTGGATTCTCTCGACCGTCGCGAGGTCCGGTTCCCGCCCTTCGGCCTCCACGTCCTCGACCTGGCCGCCGACGAGCCCCCTCGATCCGACGGCGTTCGCGAGGTCCCGCACGGCGTCGGGGATCGCCTCCCGCCGCGGCAGGTCGGCCAGCGCGCCGAACGCGTGGTCGAGCAGCGCGTCCCCGGCGAGGATCGCGATGGCCTCACCGTAGACCTTGTGGTTCGTCGGCTTGCCGCGGCGGAGGTCGTCGTCGTCCATGGCGGGCAGGTCGTCGTGGATCAGCGAGAAGGCGTGGACCATCTCCACGGCGCAGGCCGCGGGCATCGCCTCCTCCTCCCGTCCGCCCGCCGCCTTCGCGGAGAGCAGCACGAGCACCGGCCGGAACCGCTTCCCGCCCGCGAACACCGTGTACCGCATGGCGGAGTGGACGCTCGTCGGGATCTCGGTCTCGGGCGGAAGGATGGCGTCGAGCGCCGAATCGACGGGCCCGACCCAGGACTTCAGGTACGAGTCGAACGGATTCACTCCGCCGCCTCGAAGTCCTCTTCCACCAGCGCGCCGTCCCGCTCCACGAGGATCTTCACGCGGCCCTCCGCCGCCGCCAGCGCCGCGTGGCAGGCCTTCAGGTGGGCCACCACCTCCTCGTAGGTCGCGAGGGCAGCCTCCAGCGGTTCCTCGCCGGACTCCAGCCGCCGCACGGCTTCCTCCAGCGCTTCCATGCGCTGCTCGAAGGTCGGTTCGTCACTCATGCTTGCTCTCCGTGACCGTCGCGCCGAGGCTGCCCCCGGCCAGCCGGATCCTGATCCGATCTCCGGCCCCGACCTCCGAGGCCGACGTCAGCGGCGCGGTCGATCCCTCCCGCGTCGTCACCGAATATCCCCGCGCCAGCACGGCGAGAGGGCTCAACGCCTCCGCCCGCGCCGACAGGTCCGCCAGGCGCTCGCCGGTCCGGAAAACGACCGACGTCGCCGCCGTCCCGGCCCGGCGGGACGCCTCGTCCAGCTCCTGCGAGATCCCGCGCAGCCGGTCGGGCACGCGGCGGATCGCCCACGACGAGAGGACCGCGCGCAGCCGGCCCCGACGCGCCGAGACAGCGGAGGCCAGCGCCGCCAGCGCCCGCCGGCCGGCCACCGAGATGGTGTTCTTCACGTCGCCGACCTCCGGGACGGCGATCTCCGCCGCCGCGGACGGCGTCGGGGCGCGCACGTCGGCGACGAAGTCCGCGATCGTCACGTCCGTCTCGTGTCCCACCGCGGAGACGACGGGGATCGGGCACGCGGCGATCGCGCGGGCGACCACTTCCTCGTTGAACGCCCAGAGGTCCTCCAGAGAACCGCCGCCGCGGCCCACGATCAGGATGTCGACGTCGTCCCGCCCGGCCAGCTTCCCGATGGCCGCCGCGACGGACTCCGCCGCTCCCTCGCCCTGCACGAGCGCGGGGGCGAGGACCACGGGCACGCCGGGGTTCCGGCGGCCGAGGACCTTCAGGACGTCGCGGACCGCGGCGCCGGCCGGAGAGGTGACGACGCCGACGCCCCGCGGCAGGAACGGCAGCGGCCGCTTGCGCGCCTCGTCGAAGAGCCCCTCCTCCGCCAGCTTCGCCTTCAGCTGCTCCAGCGCCGCCTGTCGGCCGCCGACCCCGCGCGGCTCCATGGTCCGGACGTCCAGCTGGTACTGGCCGCGCGGCGGGTAGAGATTCAGGCGGCCCCGGACGAGGACCTCCATCCCCTCCTCGGGCGTGAACGGCAGCCGCGCCGCGGTGGAGCGCCAGATGACCGCGGAGATCACGGCGTCGTCGTCCTTCAGCGTGAGGTAGACGTGCCCGGACGGATAGGCGCGCGGGCGGGAGACCTCGCCGACGACCCAGACGTCGGGGAACTCCTCCTCCACGAGCCGCTTCACGCGGGCCGTCAGTTCGGAGACGGTCAGGGCCGGTTCGCCGCCGGGAGCGTTCATTCGGGGAGACGCCTCTCGAGGCGCTCCGCCGACGTCGCCAGGCCCGTGGCGGGGTCGACGTCGAAGAGGAGGCCCTGCATCCGCACGTCCCCGGAGGCGACCGTGAAGCGCGCGGGCATCCCGGTGACGAACTTGCGGATCACGATCTCCTTCGTCACGCCGAGGCACGAGTCGTGCGGCCCGCACATGCCGAGGTCCGTGATGTAGGCGGTGCCGCCGGGCAGCACGCAGGCGTCGGCGGTGGGCACGTGCGTGTGCGTCCCCGCCATCGCGGCGACGCGTCCTTCGAGGAAGTAGCCCATCGCCTCCTTCTCACTCGTCGCCTCCCCGTGGAGGTCCACGAGGATCACGTCGCACTCCGGCGTCAGCTCCGTGACGAGCCGGTCCGCCGCCTCGAAGGGATCCTCGGACGGCCCCATGAAGACGCGGCTCTGGAGGTTGATGACCCCGACGCGCCGGCCCGCCCGGTCCTCGCGGATCACGGTCCCCCGGCCCGCGGGACGGCCCGAGAAGTTGGCGGGACGGAGCAGCCGGTCCTCGTCGGAGTTGAAGATGTTCAGGACGTCCCGCTGCCGGTAGACGTGGTTGCCGGTCGTGATCACGTCGACGCCCGACCCGGTCAGGTCGTTGAACGTCTTCGTCGTGATCCCCGTCCCGCCCGCGGCGTTCTCGCCGTTCGCCACGACGAAGTCGATCCCGAGTTCCTCGCGAAGCGGACGGAGCATCTCCCGGACCACCCGGCGCCCCGGCCGCCCCACCACGTCACCGAGCATCAGAATCCGCATCGGGCTCTCCACCTGGTTCTATCTCGCATAGTCCACCGCCCTCGTCTCGCGGAGCACGGTCACCTTGACCTCGCTCGGGACCGTGAGCCGGTCCTCGACCGCCCTCGCGATCTCCCGGGAGAGCCTCGACGCCTCCGGGTCCGACACCATCTGCGGGTTCACGATCACCCGGACCTCGCGTCCGGCGTGGATCGCGTACGCGTTCTTCACGCCCGGAAACGAGGTCGCCACCTCCTCGAGCTCCCGCATCCGCTTCAGGTAGCGCTCGAGCGTCTCCCGCCGCGCCCCCGGCCGGGCCGAGGAGATCGCGTCGACGATCTGGGTGATCACGCCGTAGTGCGACGTGGCCTCCGTGTCCTCGTGGTGGGCGGCGATGGCGTTCACCACCTCCGGCGGCTCGCCCAGGCGACGGGCGAGTTCCACCGCCACCTCCACGTGGCCACCCTCCACCTCGTGGCTCACGGCCTTCCCGATGTCGTGGAGCAGCGCGCACCGCTTCGCGAGCTTCGGATCGAGCGAGAGCTCGGCCGCGATCAGGCCGGCGAGGTGGGCGCACTCGACGACGTGCCGCAGCACGTTCTGCCCGTAGCTCGTGCGAAACCGCAGGCGACCGAGAAGCGTCACGAGGTTCGGATGCACGCCGTGGAGGTCGAGTTCCGCCAGCGCGTCCTCACCGGACGCAAAGACGAACTCCTCGACCTCCCCCCGGACCTCCTCGACCACGTCCTCGATGCGCGCCGGATGGATGCGGCCGTCCTGCACGAGGCGCGTCAGCGCCCGGAACGCCGTCTCGCGGCGCACGGGGTCGAACGCGGAGAGGCTGACGACGCCGGGCGTGTCGTCGATGACGACATCCACCCCGGTGGCCTTCTCGAAGGCGCGGATGTTCCGGCCTTCGCGGCCGATGATCCGCCCCTTCATCTCGTTGCCCGGCAGTTCCAGGACGGAGACCGTGGACTCCGCGCAGTGATCGACGGCCACGCGCTGGATCGCCGTGACGACGATGTCGCGCGCCCGGCTCTCCGCCTCCCGCTTCGCCCGCTCGACGCGGCGGACGAAGACCCGCTCCGCTTCCGCCTCCGCCTCCACGCCGGCCTCGTCCATCACGAGCGCCCGCGCGTCCTCGACGGTGATGCCGGCCAGGCGCTCCACCTTCCGGCCGTAGCCGGCGAACAGCGCGTCCAGCTCCTTCTCGCGGGAGCGGAGTTCCGCGGCTTCCGAGCGCGCGTCGGCGCCCGCCTTCGCCACGTCGTCCTCCCGTCGCTCGAGCGTCTCCGCCTTCCGGTCGAGACCTTCCTCCTTGCGGAGAAGCCTCGTCTTCTCGTCCCGGAGCTCCGCGGTCCGCGCCGCCCGCTCCGCCTCCATCGCCTCCTTCTTCGTGAGTGCTTCGTCCTTCGCGGCCAGCTCGGCCGCCTTCCTCAGGTTTTCGGCTTCCTGTTCCGCCCCGCGGATCAGCTCCCGGGCCCGACCGGCCGCCCCCTCGACGGTCCGGCGATCCCGGATCCACCTGAGGAGGAGGGTGACGACCACTCCCAGCGCCGCTCCGAGGGCGATCCCGGTTTCAAAATTCAAGGGACCATGCTCCCCGGATGTTGTCAGAGATCAAGTCCGGCGAGCGACGCCCGCCGAACGGGGCCGATCGTAAGGGCCATGGAAAGGAACCGTCAAGCGATGCGGTCTTCAGATCGTTCCGAAGATCGTCAGACCCGACCGGACCCAGGTCTCCGTCGCCACGTCCGTGAGGGAGAGGACGTAGCGGTCGCCCCGGAAGCGGGCGCGGGAGTCGGAGTACGTGATCGTGCCGTCGACCAGGCGGATCTCGACGCGCCTTCCTGCCGCGTCGATCGCGATCCGCGCCTCCCGGGCCTCGAACGTCTTCGTGCCGCGGACGCCGACCACCCCCTCGGAGATCTCCACGCCGTAGAGGGTCTTCCCGCGCAGCCCGCCGATCTTCACGAACCGGACGTCCCCGCTCCCGGCGAGGAGCCCGTTCAGCACCGTCCGCACGCGCTCGAGCTCCCGCGCGTCCGTCACCGCCCCCGCGGGAACCGGCTCGGGTTCGGGCTCCGCCGGAGCCGCTTCCTCCGGGGGCTTCTCGAGCGCGGCCGCCAGGTCCTCCCGGGCCTTCCGGAGCTCCCGCCGGGCATTCGCCAGCTCGTCCTCCAGCCGCCCGACGTCGCCCGCGGCCCGGGCCCGGTCCGCCTTCAGTTCGTCGAAGTCCGCCTGGCTCGCGCGAAGACCCGCGCACTCGGCCACGAGGGCCTCGACACGCGCGGCGAGCCGGACGACCCGAGCGTCCAGCTCCCCCTCCCTGGTCCGCGCCGCGGAGAGTTCGGCGGTGATCGCCCGGTTCCGCTCCGCGGCCGCCGCCAGGTCCGCGTCCTTCCCGGCGAGGACTCTCTCGAAGACTTCCGCCTGCGCGCGGACCCGTTCCTCATCCCGCTCGGCCCGCCGATCGAGGACGAACCACATCCCGCCGATGACGAGGGCCGCCGTCAGCAGGAGGCCCAGAACGAGGGAGGGTCGGTCAGTCCCGGTCACGAGCCGGATCCTCGAGGAAGCCGTCGAGTTCGTCCTTCGTCATCTCGCGACGGGAGAGCGTCATCTCCCCGACCACGGCCCCGGCCATGCGCTCCGGCGAGAGCTCCTCCGGGAACGCGATGAGGAAGTCCCGCGTCGAGTTCGGCGGCAGGTCGACGCGCCCGTTCGGCGGGACGCGGACGCCGAGATAGAACCGGAGGTAATCGGGCAGCGCCTCGCCCCGGGCCTCGACGGCCGCCGCGAGGTCCACCGGCGAGTAGCGCTTCCCCTCCTCGTCGGTCACCACGATCGGGCCGATCGGAACGGACCGCTCCTCGGCGGAGGGATTGACGGCGTGGAGGAGGAAGTAGCGGTGCCGCGCGCCGTCCGGGAAGAGCGCGACGTCCAGGCTCTTCCCCCGCTCGTCGTCCGCCTCCGGCAGGTCGAGGGGAGCCTTGAGAACCAGGCTCACCTCGCCCGTTCCCTGCCCCGTTCCCTGCAGAATCCGGATCGACCGCTCGGGCAGGTTCACCTCCCGGGAGGCGGGCGGGTTCTCCCGCCGGTTCAGACGGGAGAGGATCGGCAGGAATATGATCGCCTGGCCGGCGGCGAGCAGGGCGAGGAAGATCACGAACCAGAGCAGAACGCGCGAGCCCCGCCGTCGGCGCGCGAGGGCGCGTCGGAGGGCGGGGCCCACTTCATGCTCAGCTTCGAACTCAGACTCGGGCCGGGCTTCGTCAGCTCGCTCGTCCACCCGGCGCACTCCCCTACTTGTCCTTCTTCGGCTTCGGGTCCCAGGACAACTTCTTGTTGTCGTTGAACCACTTCCGCGCTACGCCCGGGTCCGAGAGCTTGACGTGGGAGAGCTTGGAGAGCGCCTCGTTGACGTCCTCGCCGATGACGTTCCACTTCCGCTCGAGGTTCGGGTTGGAGTTGTTGAAGCCGGAGTAGACGCCCTCCGAGGACTTCAGGACCTCCTCGAACAGCTCCTTGCGGACCTTGCCGGAGGCCTTCTCGTAGCCGGCGAGCGTGCGCGCCGCGAGGCCCACGATCTCGTCGTCCTTGTCCTTCAGCAGCTTCGTGAGCTGCTTGGTGACGGCCTTGTTCTCGGACGCGATCTTGCCGAGCGTCTCAGGGCCGTCTCGTAGATGCTCTCGTCCGGAGCCTTCTTGCCGAGTTCGCGCTGCAGCGTGGGCAGGACCAGCATCACCGCGTCCTCCCCCATCGCCGCGACCTTCTTCATCGCGTGGGAGATCACGGCCTTGTCCTTCGCGATCGTCGCCTTCGAGAGGGCGTCACGAATCGCCTTCTTCGCGCCCTTGTCGTCGACCTCCTTGTTCGTCCAGTCGGCCACGAGCCGGTCGACGCCCTCCATCTGCTCCGCGGAGGGCATCTTCTTGAAGCCCTTCTTGTAGGCCTTGGCGAACTCCTCGGCCTTGTCGCTCGCGGTCGGCTCTTCGTCGGCGGCGAAGACGGGAGCGGTCAGAAGGGTGAGGACGAGAGTCAGGACGACGGGGACCATACGGCGGGTCATGTTTGTCTCCAGAGCGTGAGGAAAAGGGCCTGCCCGCAGTCCTACAAACGCGGTGCCATGCCCCGCTGACGAAAGAAAACACAATCGTAAACCGGGATCGCGGGACCGGCAAGCGATTGGCGATGGGTCCGTGTCCACGGGAGGGGACACCGGCCGTGCTTCCCAAAGGGCCCCGGAAGCGGTTGAATGGCCCTCCGTGGAAACGTCGATCGAGCGATTCCTGGTCCATCTCGAGAAGGGGCGCGGAGCCTCCCCGCACACGATTCGCGCCTACCACACGGACCTCGTGCTGCTCCTCAACTTCCTCCACGAGAAGTCCGTCCTGGACTGCGCCGAGGTGACGGCGCTCCACCTGAGGATGTGGCTCGCCGACCTGTCCGAACGGGGCCTGTCCGCCACGACGCGCGCCCGCCGCCTCTCCGCGGCCCGCGCGCTGTTCAAGTTCCTCGTCCGGGAGGGCCGCCTGCCCGCGAACCCCGCCTTGGGCCTGAAAACCCCGAAACGGCCGCAGCGCCTCCCCCACTTCCTCTCGAAGAACGAGGTCGCGCGCCTCCTGGCGGCCCCGGACGGCACGGACCGCTTCGCGGAGCGCGACCGCGCGATCCTCGAGACCATCTACTCCACCGGCTGCCGGATGAGCGAGCTGACCGGCCTCGACGAGGACGACGTCGACCTGCGGAGCGCGATGGCGAGGGTGCGGGGCAAGGGCCGGAAGGAGCGCCTCGCCCCGCTCGGCCGGTACGCGGTGAAGGCGATCGAGGCCTGGCGGCCCGAGCGGCGGCGGCTCGGCCCGGAGCCCGGCGAGCGGGCCCTCTTCCTCAACCGGTACGGCACCCGGCTCTCCGGCCGCTCCGTGGCGCGGCTGTTGACGAAGTACATCAACCGGACGGGGCTGTCCGCCCGCACCTCGCCCCACACCCTCCGCCACTCGTTCGCCACGCACCTGCTCGACGCGGGCGCGGACCTCCGCTCCGTCCAGGAGTTGCTCGGCCACCGGAACCTGGAGACGACCCAGATCTACACCCACGTGACCGTGGAGCGGATGCGGCGCGTCTACGACCGGGCGCACCCCCGGAGCTGACCTGGCCCGGCTCAGGGCCGGATGGAAAATGCTGGCG